>JAUVRV010000113.1 GCA_030597435.1 Gemmatimonadales bacterium
GCAGTTGTCGAGCACGTGTCGCGGCTCGGGGCCGAGATCAGCCTCGAGTATGTCGCTGGTGGAGTGGGCGGGATCGGTAGAAACCAGCAGAGTCTTGCATGCTTGATCAGCACTTTGGATGGCAAATGCGGCGGCAATGGTTGTCTTTCCCACCCCACCCATGCCACCGAAAAAGACGATCTCCTTGTCCAGTAGCTTCGCTACGGCATCCATCTCAACCCGCTCATCGTAGGGCCGTGGCGATCAGCAGCATCTGAACCCGCCATCCGGTGCCTGCGGCATGCCCAACCGAACGTGCCACTCGTGGAACTGTTCTATCAGTTCAGGATACAGCTCTAACGTGTAGAACGCGGTCGGATTCGGCACGCCCAGCAGATCAGCGAAACCAAGTAGGAAAAAGAGGTCGCGTTGCTTGAGGTACTCCCGATGAATGGCCGACCGGTACGGTGCAAAGTACACCCCTTCATAGATCTCACGAGCCGCGCGTAGGCGCTGCCGTAGCGATGTGCCCGACTTGGCACCTTCGGGCGTACTCGACACAGGATCAGTTCGATCAGTCATTCAATCCCATGCCCCAGCGCAACAGGCTCACCGGCAAACCACCATAGCTCAAGACATCCATGTGGAACTGCCTTTCAGAGTAGCGCCCGGCGGTTGGTAGGCCGCGAAGGGAATGAGTGGGCGGAGGAACTCTGGCGTTGACACGACCTCCAGAATATCGTCGGGCAGCGCAACGAGATCGTTTTCTAACACAAACTGCCGCGATCGCTCCATCTCGACACCGCAGGCATCCACTAGCTCATCCGCATCGGGATGTTCCTGTCGCAGTCGGTCAACCAAGTCTGGCCAAGCTGCCCCCGGGTCTATGTGGGCCGCGAGATCAGCCAACTTGCTCTCAGTCTGCTCGACCCGCTTCCCACCATACCGCCACAACTCCGGTGCACTGGCATTGAGTGCATGCTCGTAGTGAAGCCTGAAGTTGAACGCGGCCTCACCGATCCCTATCGCACCGTTTTGTCCTGCCGCCGAATCTGTCCGCAGTCGATCGCTGAAGGCAACCAGTGCTTCCTGTGCAGCCTCACTGGCCGATTCGAAGCCCGAGCCATCCCGTGGCTGCAGATCGGTCGCGACCTGATCGATGAGCGTCGAGCCTGCCATGGCGACATCCGCAGCAGTGTCCAACAATACCGTGGGACAACTCTCCAATGTTTCCAGGGCGACATTGAGGAATGCTGGTACGGCTTTGAGTCGCTCAGTGGCAGCCCGGCTGCGATGCTCTCGAGGACGGTCCCGTAGGACCAACAGCAGGTAGAGCCCTTCTAGAACGTGAGAGATCCAGAATAGCGGGTTGCGCTCCTGCTGGCGCTCGTGTTCGAATCGGTGGATGGTAACGCGCATATCGCCCAACAGCGCCGTGCGGTCGATCTCATCTTGCAGAGAATGCATGACCGCGCCTTCGAGTGCGTTGCTGAGCGCTTTGAGTGCTGCCAGCGATTGCTTTAGCTCATCGGCACCGAACGCGCCGAATCGGTGATCGTGCTCCTGAACGCCCGCACCGGTTGCCTCAACCGGATCCAGGTGCCACTTGAGATCGAGGTAGGAATCGACCAGTTGGGCGAACTCTCTCGTGTTCATGCCCTAGTGTGCAGGAGCCATTTGGCTGCGTCAAGCACCCAGCGTCAATCGGTGGGCGACCCGTTCAACAACGGCTCTAAGGGCATCTCTTCAGCGCCGTTCGCCGTGCACACGGCATAGGCCGTCTCGCCTGATGCATACATCGTGACACCGGCAAACTCACCAGCGGCATTGAGCACGAAGAACCGCACGTTGAAATTGGGCAAGCCCCTACCGTTCAACAGGCGTTCCTCGACCGTGTTCGATCGGATGCGTTTCAATGCTTCCATTCCTGCATCCTTGGGATGTAGCCCGCGTCTCAAGCTCTCCACGATCAGGTACGAACTCAGGTTGAACAGGTTCGCCTCACCCCTGCCAGTTGACCCTGCCGCACCCACGTCACCATCCACATAGAGGCCGGCACCCAGGATCGGCGAGTCACCGGTCCGCCCGGGGATCTTCCAGGCAAGCCCGCTTGTCGTCGTGACCCCGCAGATCTCGCCCTGCGGATTGATTCCGTTACAGTTGATAGTCCCCCATAGGTGGTTCTCCTCGATCAGGCCATCCCTAAGCATCTGAAGCCCTGCTTCATATCCGACCTGGGAACGCTTCTTTGGATCGAGGTAATGCAACGGATCCACGCGGCGCTTCCACTCGAGCCAGAGTTCCCGCGACCGCTCAGTGTTGAGATCGTCATCGATCGTGAATCCCATGTTGCGCGCAAAGTCTTGCGCGCCCGCACCGACCAATAGGTGATGGTCGGTGTACTCCATGACGGCCTTGGCCACTAGCGATGGTGTTCTCACACCTTCCAGCGCCGCGACACCGCCCGCCCACTTGCGCGGCCCATGCATGCAGCAGGCGTCCAGCTGAACGACTCCTTCGGCATTGGGCAGTCCGCCGTAACCAATGCCTTGCTCCTCGGGATCCGATTCCGGGATGTTCACTCCCGCCACGAGTGCATCCAGAACGTCGGATCCGTCCACGATCTCTTGGAACGCGAGTTCGACACAACTGACGGGGCCACCGTTCCTATACCTGATCCCACTCAGATCGGAGATGACCACCGGACTCACTGTGTTTGGTGTCAACACGGTCGGTGCGGCAGCCACGGCACTCTTCGAGGCAACCGCTGCCACCGTGACGGCAGACGTCGTTGTCCGCACAAAGTCTCTACGGCTGAGTCTCTTGGTCATGATTCTATCTCCCCAACTGGTGATACCACGTCAACAACAAGGTTCCTCCTCGAACCCTTCCAGACCTTCCTTCACTAGCCAAGGGACCATCAGGATGGCTGCAACCGGGTCCGCCCACCACCAACCCGCAATCGCATTCACAACGAGCCCGAGAAACAGACAGAACGACAGATATGAACAGGCTAGTGTTTCCTTCGCTTCAGCACGCAACGCCATGCTACCTACAGCACGTGCAACCTTGAACTTCCCCAGCGCAATCAAGGGCATTATCACGAGCGATACGATTGCCAACACGACACCGACGGTGCTTTCGGCCGGAGGATTCTCGGTCCATAGAATCCACGCTGACTGCATCAACACGTATGCGGCCAGCACGAAGAACGTGACGCCCACAAAGCGTCGCACTCGGTTCTCTGCGCGCGCCACCCGAGTGGCATTGGCTCCTCTGACTTCGATGGCCATACGCCACAGAACTACCGCCGCGGCAGCCAACTCGATCACACTGTCCAGGCCAAAGCCGACCAGTGCAACACTGCCGGCCACCAAACCGGCCCACAGCGCGACGATTGCCTCAACCGCGTTGTAAACCATGGTGCCGGCCACCAACCAGAACCCTCTACGCAGCCACCGCTGTCGATCCATCTACTCGACTCGCGTTCTGACGCGACTCTCGAGTCGCTCGGCTTCAGAAGCGAGCCGCTGGCGCCTGACGGCCAACGTGCCACGTACCCTGTCGCTAACGGAGATCGTCACAATGGCCATAGCAAACACCACAACAAATGGCGCCCCACGCCAGCGGGACAACCCCACGGCCGAAGCTAGCACCACTATGACACCGGCCGCGATCTCAGCTAGCGCGAAGGGTGAGCGGCTCACGCCTCGTCGCGTTTGTCCCCATATGTGGGTCGCACCGGATACCAGCGCAAGCAGGCCAACCAAGTACAGTAAGAGACCCATGGGCTCAAGGCGCTTTGCTTACCTCATCACGCGCCGCCACCATCCCGTCGTATTGGCTATCGAGCACTGCAACGGAATCACCCACGAGTGAGTTTTCGATCTGTGATCGTTCTATGCGACAGGAATGACCCACTATGGTGTGTCGCAAGGTACTGGACCTGATCACCGTACCTTCGTCCAGCGATACGTTGGGACCAACCGTACAAGCCTCCAAGTGGACGCCAGCGGCAATGTAGACCGGATCCACGATCGTCACGCCCTCAACAGTCTGAGGCCGCTTGGCGCCACCCACGCTCAGCAGATGGGCATTGGTTTCGAGCAACGTCTCGATCTTACCACAATCGTACCAACCCTGGACTTCAGCAGTGTAGAGCCTCTTCCCCTGATCGATCATGTATTGAAAGGCATCTGTCAGAAACCACTCTCCCTTCATTTGTGGTCCCGCCAGCGTCCTGTCGATCCCAGCAAACAGGGTCTCCCAATCCCTGATGTAGTACAGCCCGATATTGGCGAGCTTGGAGATGGGTTCACTTGGCTTCTCGACAATGCGCTGCATGTAGCCATTCTCATCCGTGACGACGACCCCAAACCGCTGATAGTCCTCGACCTCCTTGGCCCAGATGATTCCCTCCGCAGCAACCGTATCCACCAACGAGAGGTCGGCGTCGAACACCGTGTCAACGAAGATGATCATTACCGGTCCGTCCACATATGGGCGCGCCAAGTGAACCGCACCGGCAGTACCATCCTGGACTTCTTGCTCGACGAAACGGGCGGGCAGATCATAATTGGCGGTCACGTACTCCTCGACCGCCTCCTTGAGATGCCCTGTAATGAAGATCAGCTCTTCAATGTCGAGTGGCTCGAGCCTATCGATCACGTAGTCGAGCACCGGACGCCCTGCCACGCGAACGAGGGGTTTGGGCACTTCTCTCGTGACCGGGAGTAGCCGAGTTCCCTTGCCAGCAACGGGCAGTATTACCTTCATCCTGCCCTCCCGTAGCGATCTTCGATGCGCACTACGTCATCCAGCTCCGGAGTCGAAGCTTCGAGCATATCGCTTGGTACTATGGCCTCCATCTGATGAATCGTACCGGGTGTGATATGGTAGTTCTCCCCCTCTTTCATCCTGCGCTCGATCAGTTCACCTCCCTCTTGTACCCGGAAGATGATCTCGCCGGTCAGCATGTAGATCGTCTCGTCCTTCGTCTCATGATATTGCAGACTCAGTAAATGACCCGGCTCGACATGCAAGATCTTGCCGACATACTTGTCGGTCCTGGCCCAGATGAGTTCGTACCCCCACGGTTTGTCGACACGGTACGGAGTTTCCACGGTGGCTCCTGTATTATTCCAGATGAAGAACGAGTGAGGACGGTGTAGTAACACAAGCTCGCACGCACACCCCACACCCAACACACCCCTCGGCGCGTATGACAGGCCGTCCCCGGTCATCCAATCCTATGGCGGTTTCGCCCACTGGACAAACACGCGCGCAGATGCCGCATTCGACGTCATTGAACGCGATGCAGCGATTGGGTTCTAGTTCGAGGGTCGCTAATCGATACCCTTCCCACAATTGGTCGGGTACAGTGAGTGCCTCGGTGGGGCAAACTTTGGCACACGGCATATCGGGGCAGACTGTGCACGGTTGGATCGCGGGATCGATTATCGGCGTGCCGGTGGCTAGTCCAGCCCTGGGCGGCGCTTCTATCAGGGCCCGCACCGGACACACATCGAAGCAGTCTCCACAGCGGGTGCACGCAGCGATGAAAGCGACCTCCTCCAATGCTCCCGGTGGCCGGAAAAAACGCTGTGGCACAATGCGCCGTTCCGTGCGCTTGGTGACCTCGTCAACCAAGCGACCCAGGGTAGAACGAAAGAAATTTCGCCGATCCCCTTCACCACCGACAAGGAAGTCGTTGCCACCATCACGGGCCATATATGCTCGATACCCACCGAAGGAAGAATCATAAAGTTAGACTGGGTCGCTCGCGCAGTCGAGGGTATGCCACTTATCTTTAGTGCCACATGATCGCTCTACTGATGTCTCTGCTCTTGCAGTTCCAGATCCCGGAGCCAACGGGATTCGTGAACGACTTTGCCGGCGTTATCGATCCAGCCTCTACACAGGCAATGCTGGCGGTCATCGAGGAGGTTCGTCAGAAATCGCGCGGCGCGATCGTGGTGGTGACCTTACCAGGTATCGGGGGCCGCGCGTCGATCGAGGTGGCACGCGATATCGGGCGCCAGTGGGCAGTTGGAACAACAGGGGACGCGGGCGACCGCGCCCGTAACGCCGGGGTGGTTCTCCTGCTGGTTCCCGGTGAGCGCCCGGGCGATGGACGGTCGCAATTGGCAATCGCCACCGGTACGGGCTCGGAAGGATTCATAACTGACGCCACGGCGGGGAGAATCCGCGATGTCGTTGGTCGAGCCGCCGTCGAGAACAACAGCTATGGTGCGGGACTCACGGCCGGTGTCTGGCTGCTCGCACAGGCGTATGCCGGTGAATTCCAGTTCGAACTCACGGGCGTCGCTCCGGTTCAGGTGGCACCACAACAGCGTACCCGTTCGCGTAGTGTTCGCCTCCTACCACTGCTGGTTCTCCTGTTCATAATATTCGGGCTGGGAAGGGGTGGAAGACGTGGGCCCGGAGGAAGGTATCGCGGCGGTGGCAGAGGAGTGAATTGGTTGTTATTAGGCTTGTTGATGGGCGGGGGTGGTCGCGGGTTCGGTGGCGGCAGCTGGGGAGGCGGCGGGTTCGGCGGCGGAGGATTCGGAGGTTTTGGTGGCGGTGGCGGGTTCGGCGGCGGTGGCGCATCAGGGAGTTTTTAATGCCAAAAAACATGATGACAAAGGTCGGCGAGTTCGCCGCACAGCTAGAGCGGGACCTGGGGAACAACCTGGTTTCATTCATATTGTATGGACCCGCAGTTCGCAGCGAAGGAACCGGCGAGGCAACGACACTGCTCATCGTCAACGACGTTTCACCGTCGGCGCTGCGCCCGATAGAGACGCACATAGCCAGTTGGAGCAAGAAGGGGAATCCACCACCGCTGATCTTCTCCTTCAAGGAGTGGCAGTCATCGACTGACGTCTTCCCCATCGAGATAGAGGACATGAAGGAGGCACACATCCTCGTGCGTGGAGAAGATCCGCTGGCCGACATCGAGACGACACGTGGAGATTTGAGACGCGAGTTGGAACGCGAGATCCGTGGCAAGCTGTTGCAGCTACGTACGGAATTCGCAGCGGCTGCGTCAGAGGGGAAGGCCTTGGGTACGCTGTTGCTCGAGTCAGGCCGGACTTTTTTCGTCCTGTTCCGAGCTACACTGCGCTTGGTGGGAACGGCACCACCCCAGGAGGCCAAGGAACTGGTCGCCGGCATAGCCGAGGTGTCGGGTATGGATGCCACCTGCTTCGACTGGATCCTGCAAAAAATGTCAGGTAAGAAAACCGCCAAGCTCAAGGCATACGACCCGATAGGAGACCGCTACGTGCTGCAGATCGAGCGGCTCGCCGAGTTTGTTGATTCGTTCGATGTAACAAGCGCTGACAGCGCACAGGAACAAGGGAGTAATTGATGAAGAGAGTAGTATTGACCGCACTGTTGGCACTCACCGTATCCAGCTGCGGCTACAACAGGATTCAGTCGCTCGACGAGCAGGTGAACAGCTTCGAGAGCCAGATCAAGGTACAGCTACAACGTCGCGCCGACTTGGTGCCCAATCTGGTGAACACAGTGAAAGGGTTTGCGGAGCACGAGCAGGAGATCTTCGATGCCGTTACCAACGCCAGAGCACAGCTGGGTGGCGCGGTGACTGGTGGCAGCCTGGCCGAAATGGCAGCAGCCAATCAAACTCTGACTTCAGCGTTAGGCAGGCTGATCGCCATCGCGGAGGATAATCCCGAGATTCAGTCCAATGAGAACTTCCGCATGCTACAGGATCAACTGGAAGGAACCGAGAACAGGATATCCACAGCA
>JAUVRV010000345.1 GCA_030597435.1 Gemmatimonadales bacterium
TCACATCAGTCGACTCTACGAAACACACACTACACGAACTTCTGTTCTCCTCCGCTCGGCGTCCGGTGAATCTCGTGGCGTGACTCCACCGTTTCGAGCTGCTGGCCTAGTTCGGAACCCAGCGATTCCGGACTGTACCGCACCACATCCAAGCCACTACAGCGCGTTGGTCCATCGAGTGCAAAGGTGGCGACAATCGCGTACCCCTGTGGTTTCACCGCCTCTAGTAATGACTGGCGATAGGACGTTCGGTTACTCGCTTCGGTCAGGAAGTGGAATACCGCTCTGTCGTGCCACAGACCGAACTGGCGCGGTGGATCAAACTCGGTCACATCGGTGGTATACCACTCTACCAGGTCTGCATTGGACTTCAGTCGGTATCTGGTGTGCTCGATCGCGATCGTGGATATGTCGAGCACGGCCAGGTTGGACCCGCCGGCCGCCAGGAGTTCGTCCACCAAACTGGAGGTACCCCCGCCAACATCGATGATCCCCGCGGTGGGATCGAGTTGGCACGATCTGATGAGTTCCAGCGAGAGAACGGGACGAGGCTGGTGCCAGCTTGCCTCAGAGAGTGACTTGCCGGCGTAGACCCCGTCCCAGTGCAACCGACGCTGCTCGCTCAAGGCAACTCCTCAATCTCAGGCCCGGCGCGCCGGCTTCCCGGGCAACCGGGCCACCGGGCCACCGGGACCTCACATCCGCGCCACTATCGCCCCCCCAAATCCCGAGCACGACAGTTCGGTAACATCTTCACGACCCTCTGCCTTCATCATGCGCGCAAGATCGTAGGTGACGTGACCGTCGACAATCGACTTTCTCATGCCGGCGGTGACCAGATCGGCGGCCTCTTGCCAGCCCATGTGGTTCAACATCATGACGGCTGAAAGGATGAGCGAGCCGGGGTTCACCTTGTCCATCCCCGTATACTTGGGCGCGGTACCGTGTGTCGCTTCGAACAGCGCCACTTCGGTACCGATATTGGCGCCGGGACCGAGGCCCAGGCCACCCACCAACGCTATGGCAGCATCGGACAAATAGTCACCGTTGAGATTCGGCAAGGCGAGAACACTGTACTCGTCCGGCCGAGTCTGGATCTGCTGGAAAATCGAGTCGGCAATCCGATCCTTGATGAGGATCTTGCCCTTGGGCATCTTGCCGTCCAGTTCGTCCCACAGCACCTTCTCGGTCACGAAATTGTCGCCGAACTCTTCCGTTGCCACCTCGTAGCCCCACTTGGCAAACGAGCCCTCGGTGAACTTCATGATGTTGCCTTTGTGTACCAAAGTCACCGTCGGCAGGTCGTTGGCGATCGCCCACTGGCATGCCATCTTGACCAGACGCTTGGTGCCTGTCACCGAGATGGGTTTCACTCCGATGCCACTGTCCTCACGGATCTGGCGGCCGGTCATCTGCTTGATCAAGTCGATGATCGCCATGGCAACTTCGCTACCACGCTCAAAGTCGTGACCGGCGTAAACATCCTCGGTGTTTTCACGGAAGATCACGAAATCCACTTTGTGCGCGTACTTGTTGGGTGACGGCACGCCTTCGAAGTACGTGATCGGACGCACGCATGCGTAAAGGTCCATTGCCTGCCTGAGACCCACGTTGATCGACCGGAAACGCGGTGCTACACCATCGTCCTTACCGCACTTGTCACACTTGCCGTCGTGGTATTGCTGGTGGGCGCAGTAGAGACAGACGTGTGTCTCTTCGCCAATGGGCGTGGTGAACGGGCCCTTGATGGCGATCTTCAGATATTGGATGGCGTCAACGGCTTCCTGAGGCAGCACTTCGCCGTACTTCTGCAGGCCTTCGAGGCCGACATATACGGGGCACCACTGGATCTCACGCTTGCCGCCGTAGGCCTTGTCTACGGCCGCCTTGACCACGTTCTGCATGGCCGGCGTGATATCCAAGCCGATACCGTCACCGCGCAGCAAACCGATGACCGGCCTAGCGCCGACCACGGGCTGCCCATCTTCAATCTTCACGAGATCGCCTTCAGGAACCTTCACATGTTTGAAATCTGGCATTCCTATTCTTCTCCTCACTTCGTCTATGCGTCACACTGAAAAGCTGGATAACCCTGAAGACCGCACGGAAGATAGCTTGCTTTCTCGAGGCAAACCATACTGCTATATTTCGCGAAACGACGAAATGATAACCACCGTACTCCCCGACATCGTCCAGGTCTACAAGGCACTGGGACACCCGGCTCGAATCAGGATTCTGGCAATGCTCCGGGCCGGCGAACTATGTGCCTGTCAGATAGTGGCCGTCCTCCGCCTGGCTCCGTCCACCGTCTCAGCACATCTCGCAGAGCTGCGTAGAGCTGGATTAGTGGCAGAGCGAAAGGACGGACGCTGGGTCTACTACAGCCTGGCGCCATCGGATGCAGCCCACGAGATCGGTGACGGGCTGTGGCAGCGGGCCAGGCGCGACCCACAAATCCGGGACGACGCCACGGTGGTCAAGCAGCTTCGCGCTGTGCCGGTAGAAGAGTGATTAGCGATGACAACGAAAGCTTGTATCAATAAGGAGCCACAGGGCTTGGGTTTCTTCGAGCGGTACCTGACTGTCTGGATACTGCTCTGTATCGGTGTTGGGATCGCGCTGGGCTCCGTCGCACCCGGGGTGGCCGAATTCCTCGACGGTATGGCGATCTACGTGAACGATGCGCCGGTCGTCTCGATACCGATCGCCGTCTGCCTGTTCTTCATGATGTACCCCATCATGGTGAAGATCGACTTCGCCGAGGTCGTGAAGGCAGGCAGGAGTGTGCGGCCGGTATCACTCACCCTGTTCGTGAATTGGGCGATCAAACCGTTCACGATGTACGCCATCAGCGTCTTCTTCCTCGGCACGGTGTTCCTGGCATTCATCGGTCCGGAAGCGGTTGACTACGTCAAGATGCCGCTCGGCCTCGACTTGCCGCTCGGCGCCACCCATGGCGACGGCACCGTGGTCATGCACGACGGGTTGAAGGTCCTCGAGGTACCGCTTTGGCGCAGCTATCTTGCCGGCTGCATCCTGCTGGGCATTGCTCCGTGTACGGCCATGGTTCTGGTGTGGGGATTCCTGGCCCAGGGCAACGACGGACACACGCTCGTCATGGTCGCAATCAACTCCCTCGCCATGCTGTTTCTCTACGGACTGCTGGGCGGATTCCTGCTCGGGGTGGGCCGTTTGCCGGTGCCGTGGCAGGGGTTGTTGCTATCGATCGGGATCTACGTCGCACTCCCGCTCACGGCCGGTTACTTGTCGCGGAAGTGGATCATCGCCACCAGGGGAGAAGTGTGGTTCAGGGAGAAGTTCCTCCATCTCCTGACTCCGGTGACAATTGCCGCACTGCTCGTTACCCTGATCCTGCTCTTCTCGTTCAAGGGCGAAGTGATTCTCTCGAATCCACTGACGATCGTGTGGATCGCAGTACCACTATTCCTTCAGACTGTGTTCATCTTCGCGATGACCTATGGCTTGGCCCGTCTGTTCAAGTTGTCGTATGCCGACGCGGCACCGACCGCTCTGATCGGGGCGTCCAATCACTTCGAGGTCGCGATCGCAACCGCCGTGATGCTGTTTGGACTTTCCTCAGGCGCAGCGCTGGCGACGGTCGTGGGGGTTCTCATTGAGGTGCCGGTCATGTTGCTGCTCGTGAAGATCTGTCTGCGGACGAAGCATTGGTTCCCAGCTGCTGACGCAACGGGCTAGGTACTGGAGTCTGGACCAGCTAATGCACAGATTAGCGATGTACTCCGAGGCGACACGATAATGGATCTCTGGGCCGCACTACTGGACATACTGATCCTCCTGACCACCGCAATGGTCCTGGGTGGGTTGTTCGAGCGATTCAAGCAGAGTCCGCTACTCGGCTACCTGCTCGCCGGCACCCTGCTCGGTCCCAACGCGCTCAATCTGCTGCCGAGCCACGCGGCGGTGGCGACGA
>JAUVRV010000200.1 GCA_030597435.1 Gemmatimonadales bacterium
CGATACACAAGATCCCCAAGTCGGTCGCCAAGGCAATCTCGAATCACGTGCCTGGCTTCGGCGAACTGGGTTACCTCGATGCGATGAAGGCGGTGCTCGATCAGCAGGGCGACGATTATACGACGTGATGCTTAACGACGCTTTGCCTTGATGAACACATCGATGTTGCCGGGCCGGTCATTCACGTAGCGGAGTCTCACACGTCCGTCGTCGGTTGTATCGAGAACCGCGGGAATCGAGTTGGCCGTGACGAACCAGCCGTCAGGCAACACGACTGTGTTTTGCGGTCGGCCGAAACTGCGGTCCCATACCAATTCGTCGGCGTATAGCAGATAGCGATTCAGATCGGTATACGTCTCCTCAATCCGTAGGCGGACGGATTCCCCTTCGAGTACCGGATCGAACCAGATGACGACTACTTCGGTTTCGGCCGTTACCTCGCCGACGTCGATGCCTCGCTCGCCGATCTCCGCTCCTCTGAGCGTCTCGACTTTCAACTCCTCGCCGGTATCGAGGATCTTCGCACTGGGCTGGGTAGCCTTGCTCCCGGCTCGCACAACATTGAGATACCGATCCATCCCTGGTCGCGTCTCGGTATAATCGTGGTAGAGACGAAACGAGTGCGTCTCCGGTTGTTCGAGGAAGTAGACTATCTCCCGGTCCTGGAATGCGCGCTCGGAGAAGCGATATTCGACGCGAGCGACTGATCGGTCCGGTCCAGGGGACGCTCCGGTCCCGCGCGGTGCCACACCAGGATTAGAGGAGCGTTGTTCTGGAGTCGCCATCAGCCTGCGGGCCCTGACCTCGAGCGGCACGCCCTCCGGTCCCGGATTCAGGAAACTCACCTTGATCCGCCCGTCGGGTTCGGTAGCGATCTGCGACGGATAGTTGACACCAGTAAGCTCATAACCCAACGGAATCACGACAGCGTTGCGCTTGATTCCGAGTGTCCTGGAGAAGACGATCTCGTCTCCTTCCCGATAGTAGCTGGCCGTGTCCAAATAGGTCTTGTCGATGCGGACTCGTGCTTCACCGCCGTCAGGAACGGCGCGCGCCAAGCGTACCTGGATGTATTGACCGTCGGGATTGGCCCGAGCATGTCCAGCCTTGCGGGCTGCCTCACCCCCAACGAGATCCCACTCGAGTGAACTGCCTGTCATTCGATCCGTAACTCCGTGAACCGTCGGGTCACTTCCCGGGCGAATCGAATTGAAATACAAAGTCGCGCCATGCGTCGTAGCGCTCACGTCGTAGATGATGCGAAAGCTCTGCGACGCCGGATCGAGCAGCTCATAGCGGGTATAATCGTCCGCCTGGGTTTGGCGGAACTGCGGCTGTGCTGCAACCGCACATGAGCCAAAACACAGAGCTGCGACAACGCTCGCTGCCAACGGTCTGATCGACATGGAACCGAGCCTCCCTGGAGTGACTTCCTAGGATACGGCTTGGTGGAGGGGAGTGCTAGGCACGCAACCCCCCACCGCCATTCAGGTGTCTAACCACTGACAACCTGAAACCCGGCAGCCCGGACATTCGTCAAGTGTTCTGGACTGGCGGAGCCGATCAAACATCTGCCACACCTGGGGACCAAACGTATGATCAGCCTGAGACTCGCAATCCGGACACTCGCCAAATCGCCCTTCATCACCGCGGTAGCAGTTCTCTCTCTAGCGCTGGGGATCGGCGCCAACGCCGCGATTTTCTCGCTGTTCGACCAGATGCTCATTCGAGCCCTACCGGTCCAGGAGCCGGAAATGCTGGTCAACCTGGGCGCCCCGGGGCCCAAACACGGCTCCCAGTCCTGCAACCAGGCCGGCGACTGCGAGGAGGTCTTCAGTTACGCGATGTTCCGCGATCTCGAGCGGGAGCAACGTAGCTTCACCGGCATCGCGGCGCACGTGGCGTTCCCCGCCAACCTGGCCCACTCCAGCCAAACAGTAAACGGGCAGGGCATGCTGGTGTCCGGATCGTACTTCGGGGTGCTCGGCGTTCAACCAGCACTGGGCCGGCTGTTCGTGCCCGACGACGACCAGATAATCGGCGAACACTTCGTTGCTGTGCTGAATTACAACTATTGGATGAACCGACTCGGGGGCGATCCGGCAATACTGAATCAGAGGATCGTCGTAAACGGCCACCCAATGACCATCGTGGGAGTGGCTGCTCGTGGGTTCGAGGGAACCACCCTGGGGTCGCGACCCGACGTGTTCGTCCCGATCTCGATGCGTAGTCAGATGACCCGTAGCTTCGACGGCTTCGAGAACCGGCGGAGCTACTGGGCCTATTTGTTCGCGCGGCTGCGTCCCGGCGTGTCAATCGAACAAGCCAGGTCGGAGATCAACACGCTCTATAGCGGCATCGTCAACGATGTGGAAGCGCCACTCCAGGAGGGGATGAGCGATCAGACGCTGGAGCGGTTCCGCGCCAAGCAAATAACTGTCGAGCCGGGAAGACGCGGCCAGAGTTCAATGCACGGCGAGGTCAACACGCCACTCATACTGCTGTTCACGATTACAGGAGTGGTGCTACTCATAGCGTGTGCCAACATCGCCAACCTATTGCTGGCGCAAGGTGCCAACCGTAGCCAGGAGATGGCAATTCGCGGATCGCTTGGCGCCGCCCGGCACCGGCTGGTAGCGCAACTCCTCACAGATTCATTCGTGCTCGCCGTACTCGGCGGCGCCGCTAGCCTCATGGTAGCACGGGGGACACTCCAGTTCATCGCGTCGATTCTGCCCGCCGAGGCCGCAGCAACCCTGGCGATCGAACTAAGTCCATCGGTGCTGCTCTTTGCCGCGGCCGTTTCCATCGGCACCGGATTCCTATTCGGCATGTACCCGGCCCTACACAGCACGCGCCCCGACCTCATGACGCTGGTCCGAGCGGGTTCCGGTCAGCCGTCAGGCGCCCGCGCGGCGGCCCGGTTTCGCAGCTCACTCGTCACGGTACAGATTGCGCTTTCCATGGCGCTCCTCGTTGCCGCGGGTCTCTTCATCAAGAGCCTCACCAACGTGAGCCGAGTCGACCTCGGTATCAACACCGAGAACGTCATCACCTTCGGGATCTCACCTGTGTTGAACGGCTATGAGCCGGAGGAATCACAGATTCTCTTTGGTCGAGTCGAAGAGGAGCTGGCGGCAATTCCCGGTGTGACGGCTGTGTCTGCTGCGGTGATACCCATTATCACGGGCAGCAACTGGGGTACCGGCGTGTCGGTGGAAGGCTTCGAGTCGGGCCCCGACATCGATAACGATGCACGTTTCAACATCGTCAGCGCCGGCTATTTCAGCGGGCTGGGCATTCCGTTGCTCGCTGGCCGCGAGTTCACGCAAGCCGATGTTGTCGGCGCAGGGGAGGTCGCAGTGGTCAACGAGGCCTTCACGCGCAAGTTTGGCATCAATGGCCCCGAGGCCGTTGGCAAATGGATGTCCAGTGACAGCCGCACGACCGATCTAGACATACAGATCGTGGGACTGATTGGAGACGCCAAGTACAGCGAAGTGAAGCAGGAAACACCACCGCTGTTCTTCACACCCTACCGCCAACAAGAAAGCATGGGCTTCATAACGTTCTACGTCCGGACGTCGGTCGAACCCGCCTCGGTGATTCGTGCGATCCCCAATGTGGTGAAACGTCTCGACGGAAACCTGCCGGTGAGAGATCTGAAGACGCTGCAACAACAGGTGCGCGAGAACGTGGTACTGGACCGGCTCATCAGCATTCTGGCTGCGTCGTTCGCGGTGTTGGCAACCCTGTTGGCAGCGATCGGACTCTACGGTGTCCTAGCGTACACCGTGGCGCAGCGCACCCGTGAGTTCGGACTTCGCATGGCGCTGGGCGCTGACAGCACGCGTGTACGCCGAATGGTCCTGTGGCAGGTGGGCCGCATGATGCTCGTTGGCGGTGTGCTCGGTATCGGCGCCGGTCTGTTGTTGGGCCGGGCGGCACGATCGCTCCTGTTCGGGGTGGAGGGGACCGATCCATTGGTGGTGGCGAGCGTTGCGGTGCTGCTAACCGGCGTTGCCTTGGGTGCAGGTTACCTTCCGGCGCTGCGGGCGTCGAGGGTGGATCCGATGCAAGCACTGAGGTACGAATAGGGCCGCAGTTTCCACGCTGTGCGGCCACGGAGACTAACGGCCACAGACAGAACGATCACGGACTTTAAACGGCAGCGGACCTACTGTTTCCATTCCTTCGTGAGTAGCAGTCGCTTGAATTGGGGCCGAGGACCGAAATTCAGCAGCAATCCTACCTCGAATTCGCTGACACGCAGGTAGTTGATTAGCTGTGCCCAGTGGCCCTGCCGCAGGTGTGACCTGGCCTTGATCTCCACGATGACTTTGCCGTCAACGACGAAATCCGGTCTGAATCGGACCGGTTTCTCGGCACCGTATCTTATCTCAAGCCCACTCTCAAGTTCCGCATCGCACCCACAGCGTTGAAGTTCCGCGTGGAACGCACGTCCGTACACTTTCTCGACTAGGCCGGACCCTAAGGTGTGATATACCTCGAAGAAGGCGCCGAGGATGATGCCGGTGCAATCGGAGTGAAGCAGATGATCGGGAGAAGGTCCTGCCATGCGGTAAACGTATGATCCATGGCCCCGGCTGTTGGCATCATTTCAATGCCGACAGTGGCCGAAGATCGCGTTATCTAGAGCCGGGGCCACAGCTACGAACTGCTGTGGTCACCGGAGCCACGTGAACTCCGTGACTGTTTGGTCCGTGACCACATAACGTCCGTGACTGTTTGGTCCGTGACCACATAACGTCCGTGACTGTTTGGTCCGTGACCACATAACGTCCGTGACTGTTTGTGTCCGTGGCCACATGACGTCCGTGACCGTTAAAGTCCGTGGCCGTCCTTTCCGTGGCCGCAAACCCTGTGCTTCCTGACTCCTAGCCTGTACTATGAATACACGTCGAATCGGCAGACAGACCCCCATGGGAGCCCACCACCAATGAAGAACCTCCTTCTACTCTCCGTATTGACACTCGCTGCCTGTGCACCCAGCGCCGAAGTCGCACGCTGGGAGCAACAAGCCGAGAACGTCACCATCATTCGAGACAATTGGGGTATTCCGCCCATATATGGCAAGACCGACGCCGACGCTGTTTTTGGTTTGATGTATGCGCAGGCCGAGGACGACTTCAATCGGGTGGAGATGAACTACCTCAACGCCATGGGGCGCTTGGCAGAAGCCGAAGGAGAGGCGGAACTCTATCGCGACTTGCGAATGAAGCTGTTCATCGATCCCGAGGAAATGAAGGGTCTTTACGAAGAGAGCCCGGAGTGGATGAAGCAGTTGATGGATGCGTTCGCCGACGGTCTGAACTACTACCTGCACGAGAATCCACAGGTCACCCCTAAGGTCATCACACGGTTCGAGCCGTGGATGGCGTTGACCTTCACCGAAGGCAGCATCGGCGGAGACATCGAGAGGGTTTCCCTTGGTCGGCTGGAAGCCTTCTATGGGGATCGCGCCGAAAACCAGATGGCGGAGGAGGAGAGCGGCCTGTTCGAGGAACCCAGAGGCTCGAACGGTTTCGCCATTGCGCCGTCAAACAGTGCCTCCGGTAATGCACTTTTCTGGATCAACCCCCATACATCGTTCTTCTTCCGAGCTGAAGTACACGTGGTCAGCGACGAAGGTCTGAACGCGTACGGTGCCGTCACCTGGGGCCAGTTCTTTGTGTACCAAGGGTTCAACGAGCGACTCGGCTGGATGCACACGTCCACCGGTTCAGACTTCCTCGACGAATACCTGGAGACGATTATCGAAAAGGAAGATGGGTTTTACTACCGCTATGGAGATGAAGAGAGAGCACGAAGGACAAAGCAAATCACGTTACCCTACAAGACCG
>JAUVRV010000089.1 GCA_030597435.1 Gemmatimonadales bacterium
CACCGCTGGCGGCACAGTTCATTGCCCTGAAGACGGTGCCGGTCGCGGCCGGCGACCAATTCCTGCTGTTCCCATCTCGCAATCTCGGCATGGGTTCGGTGAGCATAGCGGTGGACGACTCGATCCTCGATCCGTTCATCAACCCGGCGAAAGGAGCCAGGATCGCAGAGTCGCAGGTGTTTGCAGCACCAACCTACTACAATGTGAGCAATGACGCCGGCAGTGCGGGCACCTTGTCGCTCGGCGCCTTGTTCGGCGGTGCCAAGGTGTACGGCAGCGGAATGGTCGCTCTGCAACAGCTCAATCGGGGCAATCAGTTCGGTCCGGTATTCTTCGCCGAACGCGATGTTCTGCCACCGGATGCGTTGGAGTCCAAATCCGCCACGAACAAGTACGGCTTCCTGAGCATCGGCACGGTGCTACCTGGTGAGGTTGCGCTTGGAGGCAGCATGTTCCTGGCCGAACTGAACGGCATCGACGGAGTGGAACACCTCTACGCAATGAGTTCGGCAATCGAACAGTCGGGAAACATGAAGGATTTTCGCATCGGAGCCACCAAGACATTCGCAGGACAACGCGCCGCCGAAGCACTCGTGTTATACCATCGGTTCGACATGCGGCACGACGTGACTTACGTGGACTGGGTGTTGGTGGACTCGACGACCTGGGAGTGGGACCAGGTGATCAGAACCGAGAACAACGTTGACAAGACCGACACGTGGGGCATCCACTTGGGATACGTACAGCCGGTAGGGTCAACTGGCTGGCGGCTCGGCGGCATCTTCACGGCGAATTGGAAATCACATCCCAAGATCCCCAACTATGAGATCATGAACATCCCGCGGGATCCGGGTAACAGCACGGCGTTCGACGTAGGTGTAGGCATAGCCAAAGTGGCGGGCCCAACGACGTTCGCAATCGACATAGTGTACGAGCCGGGTAGCAGTCACACCTGGGCGGAGGCCGAGGAGGATGTCCCCACCGCGGATAGCGGGGTGATTCGGAAAGGTGAGAAGACGGTAGAGAATGAGTTCAGCTTCTCCAACGCATTTGTGAACGTGGGTGTGAATCGCGTAGTTGGCCCGGTAGCGTTTCAGCTCGGACTAGGTATCAGAGCCTACGATTATCACTTGGACCAATGGGACCATGTGGCAGACGAGTTCCGCCGGCAGGACGAGCAGTGGATGGAGTGGGTTCCGAGTTGGGGCCTCCGGCTACGACTGGGTGACTTGGAGCTACGTTACATAGGACGAGTAACCACGGGCACCGGCCGGCCTGGAGTGGCTTGGAACGGCGCCGTGGCCGAGCGTGCGGCCGACTTCTCTTCGGCCAACGACATTCTGCTCGCTCCGAGCGCACCGCTAACCTTACAGGATGTGACTGTGTTGACCCATCAGGTGTCGGTTTCGGTACCGATTAGATAAAGGCAGAGCGGCATGGCCGCGGTCGTCATACCGCGGCCAACCGACTCTCGCTGAAGCGAGCACCGCTACTGGACGACGCTCCAATCGAAGATCGAAAATCGCAAATCGTCAATCGCAAATCTCCCCCCCTGCCCCATCCCGATACAGGTGCCTCGTTTCGATACAGCGGTGGACAGCCGAGCTTGCTCTCAAACTCTTTAATTACACGCACTTAACCGGCGGGGCAGCCAGGAACGCGACTTGCCAACCACCCAGTCTCCGGGCGCGATCGCAGAATTAGCCGGGGTGACTTCGGTCACTAACCTCTGAGCCCGAGACGCGTATAGTGTGCGGCGCCCACAGAACGGGGACCACCGAAAAAACGAGGGATGCGATGGCTGCCAATGTCAGTCTGGCCCTGGAGACCGCACCCGGAACAACGACTGGAGCAGAATCTCGAGCGACTCGTCGCGCGAACTCTGGTCGCCGGACCGTCTCCACAACCAAGACTTCCAAGACCCTGGGTCAACGGGCGCTCTTCGCCACCCTACTGCTTACGTGGCTGAGCGTTGCGGGAGCGGCGCTCGTTGGCGGTCTCGAATACTACACGACGCCGTTGCAGGAAAGACCGTTCTCGCCCCTACACGAACTGTTCAAGCCCTCGGGCCTGATAGGTCAGGGCATGGGCATCATCGGAACAGCCATGATGTTCGTCGGCGTAGGCATGTATTCGCTCAGGAAACGCGCCCGCTGGCTCGCCGGAGTGGGTAAGCTCGCTACATGGCTCCAGATCCACATCTTTCTCTGCACGCTAGGACCCGCCCTCGTGCTGTTCCACACCAGCTTCAAGTTCGGCGGCATCATCTCAGTCGCGTTCTGGAGCATGAGCATCGTGGTGCTGAGCGGAATCTTCGGACGCTACCTGTACAGCCACATTCCCAAGACCATCCACGGCCAGTTCCGCTCGCTCGACTGGCTGAGGGAACAAAAAGAGGAACTGATCGCCACGATCTCCAACGACTTCGGATTGAAGACAGCTGAAGTCGAGCAGCTCTTTCCTACGATGACGCGCCGCAAACCGAACGGGTTTCTCCACGCGTTGGCTCTGGCCATCCGCTACGACGTCTCGAAGCGAACGCAGCGAAGACGCATCGGGAAGATCCTGGCCGCTGTTTCTCCGTCCGACCGGACCGGAACGCGACGCAACTCCGACGAGATGCCCCTGTACCTGCGTGACTCGGTGGTGGATCTGGTTCAGTCACAGCTGCAAGTGGAGCAACAGATCGTGCTGCTCGAGCCGTTCCAACGACTGTTCCGCTACTGGCACCTGCTTCATCTGCCGTTGGCCGGGGTGATGGTGCTCATCCTATCGGTGCACGTCGCCGTGGCAGTGCTGTTCGGTTACACCTGGGTGTTCTGAACTGGAGATACAGGTGACATCGCGCTGGCTCTGTTTGCTGTTACCGGTCGCCCTGCTTGCCTCCCCACAGGCAACGGCGGCCCAGTTGCTGTCGCCCGGCAAGCTCGCCGCCGTGCACGGTGACCTGAGTGGCCTGCGCAAATGCACCAACTGCCACTCCCTGGGCCAGCGGGGTGTCGCGAACGACAAGTGCCTGGAATGTCACGAGCCGCTGCGGACCCGTATTGCCGAACAGCGTGGGTTCCACGCCACCGTGGCTCGGCAGGACTGCACCGACTGTCACAAGGACCACTTCGGAGAGGACTTTGCATTGGTGCGATTCGAGAGCGACACGTTCGACCACAAGACCATCGGGTTCGAGCTGGTCGACGCTCACAACGCCATCGAGTGCGGCGATTGCCATCAGCCGCGGTTGATCGATGCGGCGGACGTACGCGCGTTCAAAGGAGAGCACAACGCACTCGACCGGACCTTCCTCGGACTCGGTACCACGTGCGCGGCGTGCCATGCCGCTGACGATCCTCATGACAGCCAGTTCGGAGCACGCGGTTGCCAGGAATGCCACACCCAAAGTGCGTGGGACGGCGCCGAGCGGTTCGACCACGACCAGACCCGCTACCGGCTGACCGGACTCCACCGCCGCGTGCAGTGCGAGGACTGTCACTCCAGGGGAACGCGTTCAGCGGCCGGCGACCAGGAATCCTACGCACGGTACGCCGGCCTGAGCTATTCGTCGTGCAAGTCGTGTCACGATGACGGACACCGCGGCAGGATGGAAGGTACGTGCGCTAGCTGCCACAACACGGGCGGCTGGCACCGTCTGGATCGAGCCAAGTTCGAAGGCCGGTTCGACCACGAGGTCACCGAGTTCTCGCTGGTGGGGAAGCACGCGGAGATCGAATGCGGGTCCTGTCACGACCGGGGCCGGTCGGACAGTGAGGGCCTGCGACTGACATTTGTCGCGGCGGCCCGACGAAACGAGTACCCGCGCCCGGTGGCAGCAGACTGCCTGTCCTGCCACCTGGACTATCACGCAGACGTGTTCCAACAATCCGCGGGCGGACCGGTGTGCGAGAGCTGTCACACTCAGACCGACTGGCTCCCCACCACATACGACATCGGTCGGCACAACGAAGGCTCCGCGTTTGCGCTCACGGGAGCCCACGTGGCCACACCGTGTCAGAACTGTCACACCGTTCCGGACTCGGCCAACCGCGCACTGCAGTTCCGCTTCGAGAACAGCGAGTGCCGCTTCTGCCATGAGAGCGACGATCCCCACGTGAGTCAGTTCGCCGGGCGGCAATGCACGGCGTGTCACGACACGGAGTCGTTCGCGATCGCAGCGTTCGACCACACGAACACGCGCTACCCGCTGGACGGCGCGCACAGAGACGTGAGCTGCAACGACTGTCACTCTCTCGCGAGAGAGCTTGATGGCCGGGAGTACCGCGTCTACACACCGCTCGGTACGGAATGCAATGACTGCCATGGAGGCGCTTCATGAGGCACATACGCATCACCGGCGTGATCGCCGTGCTGGCCATATGGCCGGCCGTGAGCGTCGCCCAACGAGATGGCCTCAATCCGCACGGTGTGCTCAGCGTGACGGTCGGATGCGATGCATGTCACACCACCGACGGATGGAGTCCCACAAAGACACCGCTCGATTTCGACCATGGTGCAGCGACCGACTTCCCACTCACCGGAAGACACGAAGACGTGCGCTGCGCGACCTGCCACTTGGATCTCATCTTCAGCGAGCCTAAGATCGCCACTGCGGGCTGCACCGGTTGTCACGTCGACGTGCACCTTGGACGCCTGTCGCCAGACTGCACCTCGTGTCACAACACGACGTTGTTTGCCGCTGTACCCGGTTTGCAGATCCACGCCAAGACGAGCTTCCCCTTGAGCGGATCGCACATCCAGGTGTCGTGCGAGAGCTGCCACCCCGACGACCGTGGCGGGGCGTACACCACCCAACAGACCGAGTGCATCTCATGCCACGCAACCGACTACGCCGCGGCCGAGCCCGTAGACCACGTCGCGGCGGGATTCCCCACGCAATGCGAGCAGTGCCACAACGCGCTGGCGTGGACCTTCAACGTTGCCTTCGACCACGTAACGGTCTCCGGCGGGTACGCCCTGCTAGGTAGGCACATGCAGATACGGTGCTCGAGTTGCCACATTGCCGGTACCGGCGACCCGATCTTCAATCCGTCCAACCAAGACGACTGTATCGCTTGTCATCAGAGTGACTACGAGCGAGAACACAGTGGAACGGGCTTCCCGACCACTTGCGGTTCGTGCCACACCAACGACTCCTGGCAAGGTGCAACGTTCGCCGACCACGACGCACGCGCCTTCCCGATCTTCTCGGGCGCGCACCGAGGCAAATGGGACAGCTGCCAGACATGCCACACCATACCCAACGACTTCAGGGCGTTCACGTGCTTCAACTGTCACGAGCACGACCAGGTCGAGATGGATGACAAGCACAAGGAAGAGCCCGACTACGTCTACCAAAGCAACGCCTGTTATTCGTGTCACCCCAACGGGAAGTCGGACTGATGCAGAAACTGCTCAATCGCTGCCGGGTGGTCAGGGCACTGGTATGGGCCATGCTCTGTTGGTCGTCGATCGGTTTGGTGGCCGAGACTGCCAGTGCCCAGGAATCCAGGATAGCCGTGCTGGTGGAACAACTCGCGGGAGCAAACATCTACCTTCGTGCCGGCACGGAAGCCGGGATCACGGTGAACGACACGCTGCTCGTCTACGATGGGTCGGGCGAGCGCTATCTCGGAGCACTGCTCGTTATCAGCGCCACTAGCACGAGAGCCGTGGTGACCTTTGCCGGCGAGCCGTTTTCGCTCACGCGAGGCACCACCGTACTCGTCGCACTCGAAGGCTTCGCAGCGGTTGCGGACTCGCCCGGGCCAGTCGCAGCGCCTGGGCAAAGTAGTCGTGCAAGACAGGCAACCGCAGGGTACCCACCCCAGGTGAGCGGGCGACTGTCGCTGCAGTTCAATGCGCTGGAAACCACCACTCGGTGGTTGAGCAACGAGGAGGTCTCGGTCGATCGGAGCTTCGCCACCCCGGCCCTCGGCCTGCGCCTGGCGGTTTCTCACTTGCCCGGCGACATCGAGTTCAGCACTAACCTGCGCGGCGCGTACCGCTACAGCTCGAACGATTTGGTAGATCCGGCACAGTCAGTTCGCGTGTATCAGCTGAGCCTGAGGAAATCGTTCAAGAGCGTGCCGTTCCAGTTCCAAGCCGGGCGATTCTACAACCGGTTTGAGACGTACTCCGGATATTGGGATGGCCTGTTACTGCATTACGGCGAACGCGGCCTCGGATTCGGAGTCGCCGCCGGGTTCCAGCCCGAACTAGCGAACGAGCAATTCTCGACCGAGTTGCCCAAGTACACGGCGTTCGTCGACTTCAATCACGTGGGTGAATCGGTCAGTTACTACACCAACGTTTCGGTCCACCACAAGAAGCCGAGTAACGACCTCGCCAATCGTACGTTTCTCGGTTGGTCACAGCGTCTGACCGTGGGTCGGACGCGACTGGCGACCGATCTGCAGGTGGACCGCAACAGCGGGACCGACAAGTGGACAGTCACGCGATTGTACGCCAGCGGATCGGTACCCATCACCAGACGGCTCTCGTTTCACGCCCGCTATGCGCTGGACGAGCCACTCTTGCTGTTGGACACCATCAACCTTCTGTCCTACCGCCGGCAGCAGGGTAACGCAGGTATCAGCTATTGGGCGCCGGGCGGCAGCCTCAACCTCAGCGTCACAGCAAACCGGGTCAACGGCCGCGACCCCACCTACACCATCTCATCATCCTTCAGTCTCAGTGAGACGCGTGTATTGGGGCTCGGGTTCAACGGGGCCGGGAGTTATTGGACCTTTGAGGGCGCCAAGGCCGTCAACCTGGTGGGTGGCATAGACCGCAGGTTCGGCAGTGTTCAGACACGCGCCAGTTATCAGTTGTACCGCACCGAGAGAGCCACCACCACGCTCTTGACTCACAACGTCGATTTCGGCCTGATGTTTCCGCTCGCCCGACGTTTGTACTCGACCATACAGGCGCGCTTGCAGCGCGGAGAGAACCAGACTGCAAACAGCATCTTCGTGAACGTGTGGATGAGTTTCTAGTGTCGGACACATTGATCATCGTGGCAGTTGGCGTGACGCTCTTCGTCTTGTTCGCACTGCCCTTCTACGTCAGGCAACGCCGCCTGGAACGAAACGCGAGTCAGGCCCAGACCGAGGCGCTGCGCTATGGCTTGCACGAGCCAGCCTCGCTGCATCCCGTGGTTGATCCCGGTGCGTGTATTGGGACCGGCAACTGTGTCTCGGTTTGCCCCGAGGGAGATGTGTTGGGCCTGAGCAGTGGCCAGGCCACACCCATCAGCCCCGCCCGCTGCATTGGTCATGGGCTGTGCGAACGGGCATGTCCCACGCAGGCAATCCAGTTGGTGTTCGGCACCGCCAAGCGCGGCGTTGAGATTCCCCGCATCAAGCACAACTTCGAGACCAACGTGCCAGGTATCTACATCGTCGGTGAACTGGGCGGGATGGGACTCGTTCGTAACGCGTTCGAGCAGGGGCGGCAGTGCATCGAGGGAATCTCCCGGGAACCGCACGGCCCGGCCGACGCACTCGACGTGGTGATTGTGGGATGCGGCCCCGCCGGCTTGTCGGCGTCGGTGAACTGCATCCACCACAAGCTCAACTTCGTCACCCTCGAGAAGGAGGACGTAGGCGGGACCGTACGCAGCTAT
This sequence comes from Gemmatimonadales bacterium, assembly GCA_030597435.1. GTDB lineage: Bacteria > Gemmatimonadota > Gemmatimonadetes > Gemmatimonadales > GWC2-71-9. Next base: position 7,616 of record JAUVRV010000089.1, read on the forward strand.
CCCCGCAAGAAGCTGGTCATGACGTCACCCGTTACGGTGCCCGGATACGGCAAGCTGGCTTTCCGGGAGGTAACCAAGGAGAAGCTGATGGCGGTTTGGGAGGACATCGTGGCCAAGACGGGACTGGAGGTCAACACCGAAGAAACCGTCTCCAGCGTGACACCCACCGATGACGGCTGTCTATTGGTGACCAGTAGCAGCGGTATCTACAAGACGAAGCGCGTTGTACTGGCCATCGGGCGTCGCGGAGTGCCCCGCACACTCAATCTACCCGGAGAGCGTCTCCCCAAGGTCATTTACTCGCTGCGGGAGCCGGAGGCGTTCCAGCGCGACCGGATTGTCGTGGTTGGTGGCGGTGACTCCGCAATCGAGGCCGCCCTCGCGCTGGCAACTCAGCCGGGCAACGAAGTCAAGATCGCCTATCGCAAAGACCGGTTCTCGCGCATCAAACCGGGTAACATGGAGCGCATCGAGGACGCGATCGCCCGACGCCAGGTCGAGGTGCTCTGGTCCACGAACCTACTCGAGATCAAGCCGGAGTCAGTCTTGTTGAAGGGCAACGCGGGCACAGTCGAAACAATGCCCAACGACCTTGTCGCGGTCTTCGCCGGCGGGGAGTTGCCCACAAAGTTTCTGCGGGCGTGCGGCATCCAGATCGACACCAAGTTTGGAGAGGTGTAGTCCGTCATACCACCGTTCCAATCGCAAATCGTCAATCGTCAATCGTCAATCTCCCCCCCCTCGCTCGGCGTTGAGTTCTGTTCCGCCCCAGTCTCTGCACGCGGCGCCGCCGGCTGCTCCTTGTCGACCAGTGCCCGGTACCAGTTCGGGTGGTGATGGCGCGCCCACTCGCGGGTGACAGTGCCGTCCACCAGCACGCGCCAAGTTCCGGGGTTGGCCACCGTTCCCAGGTAGGCGTGGGCAAGGACTCCGGCAATCAGGAAGAAGCCGACCAGGTTGTGCAAGGTAGAGGTGATACAGACCGTGGAGAGCAGAAACGTTCCCTTGTAGA
>JAUVRV010000112.1 GCA_030597435.1 Gemmatimonadales bacterium
GCCTGCGCGGCCACACCCGGTCGGGCGCGATCGAGCGTCATCATCGCGTGTTTGAAGCCCTGTCCCTCTTCGCCACCGAGCAGGCTAGAAGCTGGGACCCTGCAATTGTCCAGGTGGATCTCAACAACGGGTACGCAGCGAATACCCATCTTGTCCTCGTGCTTGCCAACGCTATAACCCGGAGTGTCTCTGTCGACCACAAACGCGGAGACCCCACGTGCACCTCGCCCGGGATTGGTGACCGCGAAGATCGTGTTGTATTTGGCAACGGACCCACCTGTGTTCCACTTCTTCTCGCCGTTCAACACGTACTCATCGCCGTCCTTCTCGCCCGTCGTCGTCATCGATCCGGCGTCCGACCCGGCTTCCGCTTCCGACAAGCCGAAGGCGATGAGGTCGTCTCCTGCAGCTATTCCCGGCAGCCAACGCTGCTTCTGTTCGTCGGTCCCACTTACGATGATCGGGAACGAACCTAGCGCGTTGACGGCGAACCCCACGCCCATTCCGCCGCAAGCGCGAGAGAACTCCTCCACCACGATGCACAGGTCCAGCACTCCGCCTCCCATGCCACCGTACTCCTGGGGAATCCAAACACCGGAGAGCCCTGCGCTCTTTATCGCCTTTTGGACTTCCCACGGGTATTCCTGTTCGACGTCGTACTTGGCTGCGACAGGTCGCATCACCGTTTCGGCCAACTCCCGGGAGCGTTGATAGAGATCGATCTGCTGGTCGGTGTAGAGTTCATTTATCATGATTCTTACTCGTCTTCCGTTTTTATTGGTGTCCGGGGGATAGGGATCGTCCCCGCGGTTGAATTAAACTAAACGGTAACCCTGCTGACAGTCACCGCGTTTGTCTATATTGTAGGTCGAATCCAGATTGAGTCTTTCTGGGATCGAAGTGTTCACGAACTGAATCGAACAACCTGAATATTTGTGAGGTGGGAGCGCGATGCCCATAAAGCCAACTCAGTCAGAGGCAGAGTATTACGCCCGCATGGAGTTCGAGAGAAGGAAGACGCTGGAAATAGACAAGCGTGCTGTCATGGAGGCGGAGGAAAAGAAGCAGCAGCAGGAACTCCACTATATGCGCTGCCCCAAGTGCGGCATGCAGCTGATTGAGATCGATTACCGGGGAATCGAGATCGATAAGTGCTCTGAGTGCGAAGGCGTCTGGCTGGATGCCGGAGAATTGGAGGTGGTGTCCAAGATGGAGAAGGGCGGTTTAGAGATGCTGTTCAGCGTATTCACGGGAAAGGACCCTAAGAAGTAGCAATCTTACCTAGCCCCTGGCTTTTGTCAGGGGTTTCCCATTCAAAGGGCGGTTGTTGCCTTACCTAACCCCAGCTCTTAGTCAGGGGTCTCCGTCACTCGGGTGTAGTCGCATAACTCACTGCGAGACAATCGTTTGTGACCGATCTCACTGCTGGAGCGAGGCCGGATCGTTCTCTTTGTAGCAGTCGCCAGGGATGGTCGATCGGTGCCAAGGCCCGAGCGGCTACCAGTGAAGCCAGAACCGTCACGGTGACGGGAGGGAACGAGGCAGAGACTCGTCGCGCTGCCCAGCCTCGTGCTGTTGCTCGCGGGTTGCGCGGCCAAGGCCCCAGCCGGGGCCGTGGGAGCGGCAGGGACAACGGGTGCCATAGGTCCAGCCGGACCGACCGGTCCCAAGGGAGAAACGGGTGACAAGGGAGATCCCGGTGTGCCAGGTCCCCCAGGACCTCCAGGCCAGCAGATCGTTATCGCGGCGGGTGTGTTCGATGCCGACGGCACACCTGTCGGGCCCACGTTGAACACTCTGGCAGCAACGCCGGTACCGTCGCGCCGCGGTGACTTCCTACTCGCGTTCACCGGGTACGAGCGGCCAACCAACAGCCACACGTATCTTGTCAAGGGCACGGTGCTGACGCAGCGGGAGTCGAATGGGCAAGTTGGCGGGTTTCAGGTAGTAGGCTTTGGTGCCCGCGCCATCGCGATTCGAGTACCGGTGGAGCATGATGGGTTCATGATAGAGGTGAGCAGGATCGATCGCGGTAGCTAGTAGGGCATCTCATCATCACTCAGACCCATATGGTGGCCGAGTTCGTGGATCAGGGTATCCCGGATCTCGGCCACAATCTCGTGTACCGCATCGAACGAACGCAATATCGGCCCACGGTAGATTTCGACCCGGTCAGGTAGTCCGGTGTACCCGCTGCCCCGTTCGTTCAGCGGCACACCGTGGTAGAGTCCGAACAGAACGCTCCCGCCCGCATCAGCCGGATCTGGTTCTTCCTCGACCACGATTGCCACGTTCTCCAGGACTGGCTGGAACTCGTCCGGCAAGCTCTCGATGGCATCGCGCACCGCTGCTTCAAAGACCGCTCGATCCATGACCGAATCTACTGCACCAGAGTGGACTAAGCAGTCGGGCCCAAGCATCTTTGTGCCGCATGAGCCGATACCGGCTACTTTCTAGCTTACTCATCGTACTACTTACCGAATTGTCCACAGCCCAAACGGTCACCGACTCCGCTGATTCACACAGAATCGAACTCCCCACACCCCATGTGCCCGGTTACCACACGACCATCAGGGGTGAGGAACTCGGGTATCACTCGCCGATTCCGTACGTCGATCGATCGCTGCTCATTCGGTCTGAGGAACGTGGCCGCTACATCGAGTGGGAAACGGCGCCGGTGCCGGCCGACTTTGCCGGCGATACGGCGGTGTTCGTGTTCATGGCAGGTATCGATGTAAGCGAAGACCAACGTGAGTTCGGGTTCTTCGTCAACGGTGACCTCTCCTTCAGGTTCACGAATCAGCATCGTGACGACGTAGAGGTCATGCATTGGAGTGGCGACGGTGGGGTCCACGCCGAGTTTCGTGTGACTGTGGTGGACAAGTACGACGACTTGATGGGTTTTGTGTTCCTGAGCGTGCCACGCGACATGTGGCGTGAGGATCGCACGGTCAACCTCCGAGTCATGGGTGAGAGTGCCGGGAAACGCACATGGTTCATGATCTTCAAGGAGCCACTGACACAATCGGTGCTGTTGCGGAACACACACGCCCTGGTCAGAGGTACTCCCGAGCACACACAGAGCGTAAGGGTGGACCTCGTATACCTGGGTGAGTCGGGTCGGGTGCGCCTGCAAGGTACCCACGGACATATCGATCAGCCGCTCGAGTTGGGATACCATCACTTCGAGTTTCCGGTACCGGCTGTCGAGACCGAGACGACCATTGGCTTGGCGATCGAAGTCGATGACTTTCGAACCGCTGCCGAATTCACGGTTTCGCCGGTGCGGCAGCTCGATCTCTATTTGATCCATCACACGCATCTGGACATCGGATACACGGATCGCCAGGACGAGGTCGAGCGGTTGCAATGGCGGCATCTCGAGCAGGCCTTGGAACTCGGCGCCGCGAGTGAAGACCTGCCGGAAGGCTCACGATTCATCTGGAATCCGGAGGGCCTTTGGGCGGTTGAATCCTATCTCGAACAGCATGGTCGCGCTGAACGCGACAGGCTGCTCGAGGGGATCCGCCGCGGCTGGATCTCGTTGGACGGCATCTACGCAAACCTGCTGACGGGGGTCGTGTCGTCAGAAGGACTGATGCGTGGACTCGAGACCTCCCGGCGGCTCAGCGCGCTCTCGGGTGTGGAGATCGAGTCCGCCATGGTCAGCGACATCCCGGGCTTCACCTGGGGATTGGTCCCTGTATTGGCCCAGCATGGCATCAAGTACCTGTCCCTTGGACCCAACTCCGGACATCGGATCGGCTACTTCACCGAGGAATGGGGCGACCGTCCGTTCTACTGGGAGTCACCCTCGGGCCGTGAGAGAGTCCTCACTTGGGTGTCGGGTGCGGGTTACTCCTGGTTTCACACCGGCCTGGGCTACAGCAAACTCACCCAGTGGCTGGACGAAGAAAACGTATTCAAGTACTTGGACCAGCTGGCGGAGAATGGATACCCTTACGACATAGCGCACATGCGCTACAACATAGGTTCCGACAACGGCCCCCCCGACCCGACACTGGCGCAAGCCGTGGCGGCGTGGAACGAACACTACGTTTCACCGCGCCTCATCATCTCCAACACGGCAACGCTGTTCCGGGAGTTTGAGGCACGGTACGGTGATGAGCTGCCGACACACGCTGGTGATCTCACCGGTCACTGGGAGGATGGTGTCGCTTCGTCCGCACGGGAGACTGCCGCCGTCCGGCGAGCCGCCGAGTCGCTGACACAAACTGAAACCCTCGCCGCCATCGTGGGCATTAATCTGCCGACCGAGGTGGTGTACGGCGCTTGGAAACAGGTGTTGCTCTACTACGAGCACACCTGGGGATCGTGGAACAGTGTCAGTGAACCTGAATCGGACTTCACGATTCAACAGTGGCAGAGAAAAAAACAATTCGCCGATTCAGCGGTCACTCTGTCGCGGGCGCTGCGCCATCAGCTGCACACGGAATCGGTGGGCGGGTCGAGTCCTGGCGCCACCATCGACGTCTATAACACTCTGAACTGGCAACGCACCGACCTGGTCGAGCTTCCCGCGCAATTGGCTGGCGGCAACAATCGCGTGCAGGACGAGGCCGGCAACGACGTGCCCGCGCAGCTACTGTCGACGGGAGAACTGGCCTTCCTGGCAGAAGATGTCCCCGGCTTGGGAGCGAGAAGGTACCGCCTGGCGAGTAGCGCAGCTGAATCCGGTGACGACCCGGAAGTCGTCAACGCCATATCCAATGGGGAGATTCGAGTTGAGGTCGATAGGCTGACCGGAACCATCTCTTCGCTGGTGTGGGAGCGAGCCAAGTGGGAATTCGCGGCGGGCGACGGTCTGAACCGGTACCTGTATGTGGCAGGCCGCGACCCGCATAATGTCGCCACAAACGAGGGCGTGAGGCTGAAGCTCAAGGAGAACGGGCCGTTGGTCTGGTCGCTCGAATCCACGGCGGATGCACCGGGCACGAACGGTGGCATCTCGCGCGAGATTCGGTTGTATGCCGGCATCGACCGAGTCGACGTGATCAACCGCATCGACAAGAAATTGGTCTATGATCCCGAGGCGGTGTTGTTCGAGTTCCCGTTCAAGATTCCCGATGCGGAGAACAGAGTCGACATACCGTGGGGATCGTTCCGGCCGGAACTGGATCAGTTGCCCGGATCGTCGAAGAACTACATGAGCGTTCAGCGTTGGGTTGACGTTCACAACGAGCGTTTAGGTGTCACGTTCGTCAGTGTCGACGTCCCGATGGTACAGTTCGGTGAAGTGAGAACCGACGCCATCGTGACCGGGTGGCTCAAGCGCCTACCACCGAGCGCGACTCTGCTCTCATACGTGATGAACAACTATTGGGAGACCAACTACCGGGCGGGCCAGCAAGGCGATCACGAGTTCACTTATGCACTGCGTCCACACATGGCCTTCGACGAAGCGGATGTAGAGCGGTTCGCGATCGGTGTGGCTCAGCCACTCATCATTGTGTCCGCCAATCCTGCCACACCAGTGACGAGACCACCGATAGAGATCGAGGCCCGAGGCACGGTGGTCACTCTGCTGCAGCGTGCCGACAACGGGCCTGACCTGGTGCTGCGGCTCTTCAATCCAGGTGTCGTGGCAGACACCATCAGGATCGTGACTCCAGATGGTTCCCAGCCGGTGGTTTGGAGGAGCGACCCGTGGCAGCGCAAGATTGAACGTGCCGAGGGTGATATCGTGCTCGGCCGGCACGAATCGGTCACGTTGCTAGTGGAACGCGCGTAAATCTGCAGAGCGAGGTGGATAGCCATGCCCACCCGGGGCGGGTGTGGGGCGCAGCAGCGACTCGTGGTGGAACGGCCGCACATGTGGCAAATTGAGGGATCCGCGACCGGAACCATTATCGATCGCGTTCATGGACTCAATCGGCCAACTTTGGGGGGAAGAATGAGTGCGAGGCAATTCGAAATAATGACATCGCTATCGAGAACACTCGGTACCGCTGGTTTGTTGCTTGTGACTGCGGTGGCGAGCGCTTGGTGTCAGACCGCCCTTGGTGTGGGACGCAATCAGGTAGCGCGTTCGACAGGCGGGGTTGTCGTAGCCGCCCATCCACTGGCTGCCCAAGCTGGGGCCCGCATCCTGGAACAGGGGGGCAATGCAGCCGATGCTGCCGTTGCTGCGGGGTTTGCGGTGTCGGTGGTGCGGCCATCGATGAACAGCATGGGAGGCCGCAATCAGATATTGGTCCGCACTCCTGATGGTACTGTGTTCGGAATCGATGGGACGACGCAAGTCCCCGATGGCTACGATCCGGCCACTGCCCCGCAGGCATCATATGGTTACGCAACGATCGGTGTGCCGGGGGCCCTAGCCGGCTTGATGCGATTATACGAAGAGCACGGATCGCTCCCGCTCGATACGGTCATGGCCCCGGCAATCGAGTACGCCGAGAACGGATTCAGGCTGCTTCCGGGACAGGCGATGTTCCATGCCATGTCCGCTCGGCAGTTGGCCGAGTCCGAAGGCGCCAGCATGTACTACCTGAAGCCCGACGGATCGCCCTATCGCGCGGGTGAGTTGCTGAGACAACCGGACCTGGCGCAGACGTTGCGTACCGTCTCGCGCGGTCGCGCCGAGGTTTTCTACCGCGGTGAGATCGCCGACGCCATAGTGGCTGACATGGAGGCAAACGACGGATTCGTGAATCGACAGTCACTGGCCGACTATAGGGCCGAGGATGCACGCATCGTTCGCGGCAGCTACCGCGGATACGACCTGATAGGGATGGACGTGCCGTCTACCGGCGCTTTGGCGATTCAGTCGCTGCAAATAATGGAAAACTTCGATCGCGGCGAGTTCACTGCCGAAGAATGGGCAGTCCTGACCGCGCGAGCGATCGGCCTCACCGTGGTGGAGTTCCTGAGGCTTGGGACCGACGCGGCCGCCATCCGTGCGACTTCGAAGGAATGGGCCGCTCAACAAGCCGAGCGAATCGAAACTGCCGAGTCGAATCCTCCGGCCGGTGAGTCCGAGATACGCTCGATCCTCAGTCACGATAATGGATACACCACTCACATATCGGTCGCAGACAGCTCGGGTATGGTTGTCTCTCTCACACAGACAATCGGTCCGGCTATGGGATCCAAGGTCGTTACCCCGGGTCTCGGGTTCTTGTACGCCACGACGCTAGGTGGATACCTCGGCGGTGAAATGGTGCCGGGAACTCGGGCACGCTCGTTCATCACACCCCTCATCGTGCTCGAGGACGGCGAGCCGATGTTGGTATTGGGTGCGGCCGGAGGGATGAGGATCCTATCGGCGGTCGTCCAAGCCGTGACTCGCGTTGTGGACGATGACTTGAACTTCGCCGAAGCACTTGCAGCACCACGAGTTCATCCAACGTTCGACTCCACGTTCACTCTCACGGGTGTCGCCATGGAGACCGTGCCCGGGAGAGGCTGGACCGCGGCGCAGGTCAAGCTGGTAGAGGATATGGGGCTGCGCGTGTCATCTAGCGAGCGTCCAGGGTCATTTGGGCGGATCCACGGCATCCGTCGTGATCCGGTGTTAGGGGTCTGGATCGCGGTGGCCGATCCGGGTGGAGAGGGATCTGCGGTCGCATCCAGGGGCAATTGACTTGCGGCTAGGCACTGCCGCCCTTGCCCTTACCAACTCCGGAGGCAAACGACAGATTATGGAAGTTGCAGAAGGTAGGAGACATGGCACGAAGGCATACTAAGGTTCGGAGTGACAAGGCGGGCAACGTCTTCCTGGATGTGCCAATGGATGGTGGTTCCCGGGTGATGCGAGTCAGCTTCGCCCGC
>JAUVRV010000252.1 GCA_030597435.1 Gemmatimonadales bacterium
CCGCGGCAGCATCTCCTCGCGCATGGCGAGTTGATACGCCGTGGCCGCAATCACTACTGCCGACTGCATGAGATCGTCGATCAACATGTGGTCGTAGGTGTCGAGATACGTGTGGTGATTACGCTGGCTGTACTCGACCGGGTCCTGGATGAATTGGAAACCGGGAATGCCGGCGCCGTCGAACGCCAGGTGGTCGGTGCCGCCGGTGTTGCGATGCCAAACGGAAACGACGCCGAGGTCGCGGAACGGCCACAGGATCTGCTCGAACACCGGGATCACACCTTCGTTCATCTGCGTGTAGATGCGGGGGGGGGGGGGGGGGGGGTTGTCGTAGTTGAGGTATGCAGAGATCTCGCCATTGAGATCGGCGTGCTGCTCGACCCAGGCACGTGAACCCAGCAACCCCTGCTCCTCACCGCTCCACAGAGCGATCCTGATGGTGCGACGCGGCTGTACACCTAGCTCCTTCAAGATCCGCATCGCTTCCATCATCACCAGCGAGCCAGCGGCGTTGTCGACGGCACCGGTTCCCATGTACCAGGAGTCGAGGTGCGCGCCGATCATGACGTACTCGTCGGCCTTGTCACTGCCGGTGATATCTGCCAGCACGTTGTACCCGTTCATATCGTCGGCTTGGAACTGGTTCTGCACGTTTACCTCGAGCTGTACCGGTACGCCGCGCTCGACGTTGCGATAGATCTGACCGTACTGTTCCGCCGAGACGACGAGTTGCGGCAGCGGCACCGGGTTGTTGGGATCGCGGCCCGCTTGATTGGAGGTACTGCGCAGGATGCCGTAGTTGCGTGACGAGCGTGACAACAGCCCCAGCACTCCCTCTTCCCGGAACATCTCGTCACGCACAGCCTGCACCTCGCGCATGCGGCGCCGCATCTCCATGAACTCCGCTCTACGCTGGGGAGAGAAGTTGCCACCGCCTTCAGACGGCTCCACCGGCGTCAGCAACTCCTCGACGGTCCAGCGGCGATCCCACTGCTCCCATTCGGGATCGATATCTCGAGGCTGGTCCAGCAAGATGAACGCATTGCCAAGTTGACCGCGGTACTTGGCGAGATCGGGTAGGCTGTCGACCTGTACGATCATCACCTGTCCGGTAACACTACCGTTGGTACTGCCCGTCCACGCTGCCGGTTGAGCGTGAAGCGGCTGGGCGTATGGAGTCAAGATCTGCCCGCTGTAGTACTCGCGGGACCAACCCTGCCCGAACTCTCCCCACGACTCGACATTGATGTTATCGAGTCCCCACTCGGCGAACTTCTCGATGGTCCACGCCTGGGCCCGGCGTATACCGGGCGATGCCGTGAGCCGCGGCCCGAGCACATCGGTCATGTATTGGGCCATCTGGTCCATCTGAGACCGCTCGAGGCCCTCCTCACGGATCTGGTCGATCACGTTGAGGTCGACGACTTCCTGGGCGACCTGAGAGGAGAGACCGATTGGGATCGCAAGCAATGAACCGGCGATCAGGGAGTGTCGGATCCTAGTGAACATGGGAATTGCTCCTGGGGTCGGATAACGTATCTAAAGAAGTTACTTGTAGAATAGGAAGATGGAAGTTCGGAGTTGAGGATCACTTCGGCCTTCAGACTTCGACATTCGACATTCAGCCTTCAAGCAACACTTCAAGATCAACCTGAAGGCCGAATGATGAAGTCCGAAGTCCGAAGTCTGAAGTGGATCTTATCTTCTCTTCTCGAAGAACTTCGTCAGCATCTCCCCGCATTCGTCAGCCATGATGCCGCCGCGTACCTCGGGATTGTGGCTCAGCCTCGGATGGCGCAGCAGATCCTCGATGCTGCCGGCCATCCCGGCCTTGGGGTCGTAGGCTCCGAACAGGACCTTGCTCACTCGTGCGAGGACTATTGCGCCGGCGCACTGAGCACACGGCTCGAGCGTGATGTAGAGAGTAGCTCCATCGAGGCGGTCGGTGTGCAGTTCGGTCAGTGCATGACGGATCGCGATGATTTCGGCGTGTTGGGTGAGATCGCGTCGCGCAACGGTTTCGTTGTGCGCCTCAGCGATGACATAGCCATCTCGTGCGACCGCCGCCCCAACAGGTACCTCACCCGCCACGGCGGCAATGCGCGCCTCCTCGAGCGCGGCCTCCATACCGAGTCGGTCGACATCGGATAAAGGAGGACTGCTAGTTGCTTGTGTCGACATTGGCAGGCTCCGGTTCGGGACTCTCTGCCCTGGCAAACTCCAATTTGTTGCCGTCAGTCGATCGCGTGACATGTATCGTGTCGCCCTCGCCGAACTCACCCTCGAGCACGGCCAACGCAATCGGGTTCTGGACGTACCGCTGTATCGCTCGCTTGAGCGGACGCGCTCCGAACACAGGATCGTAGCCCTGCTGCACCAGAAACTCGCGCGCCTCGGGCGTAATGTCGAGGGAAAGACCGCGATCGGCCAGCAGCACGCGCACCCGCGCAAGCTGTAGACCGATGATAGCAGCCAGATCATCGCGCTTCAACTGGTTGAACACAATCACGTCATCCACTCGGTTCAAGAACTCCGGCTTGAACGTCTGCCGCATGATATCCAGCACCTGACGCTCGGCCTCTGCCTCATGGCCCTCGCCCAACTCCAAGATGAACTGGCTCCCGATGTTGGACGTCATGATGATGACGCTGTTCTTGAAGTCCACTCGATGTCCCTGACTGTCGGTGAGTCGGCCGTCGTCGAGGATCTGGAGCAACACGTTGAACACGTCTGGATGCGCCTTTTCGATCTCGTCAAACAGCACCACCGAATATGGGCGGCGACGGACCGCCTCCGTCAGCTGACCTCCCTCATCGTATCCGATGTAACCCGGCGGCGCACCGATCATGCGTGAAACCGCGTGTTTCTCCATATACTCCGACATGTCGAGTCGTACCATGGCGCGTTCATCATCAAACAAGAACTCGGCGAGCGCACGGGCGGTCTCGGTCTTGCCCACACCGGTTGGCCCCAGAAAGATAAAACTGCCGATGGGGCGGTTGGGATCCTGCAACCCGGCGCGCGAACGTCGCACCGCGTTCGATACCGCCGACAGCGCCTCGCTCTGACCGATGACCCGGCGACTCAATTCATCTTCCAGCTTGGTGAGCCGCTCACGCTCCGACTCCATCATCTTGCTCACCGGTATCCCGGTCCAGCTCGACACTATCTCGGCGATGTCTTCGTCGCCGACCTCTTCTTTCAAGTACCTGGCTTTCTCCTGGATCTGATCCAGTCGCTGCCGCTCACGCTCGATTTGCTGCTCCAGTTCCGGCAGCCGACCGTAACGGATCTCGGCTGCCTTCTGTAGATCGCCCTGACGGGTAACCTGATCCGCAGTGACCCGTAGCTCCTCTAGTTCGGCTTTGAGATCTTGCAGCCGCGTGATGGCGACTTTCTCGGCCTGCCATTGGGCCTTCATGCTCTGCGATTGCTCTTCGAGTTCCGCGATCTCCTTCTTTACTGCCTGCAACCGCTCCTTGCTCGCCCGGTCTTTTTCACGCGAGAGCGCCTGCTCTTCGATACGCAACTGGACGGTACGCCGCTCGACCTCATCGATCTCTTGCGGCAAGCTGTCGATCTCGATACGCAGCCGGCTCGCAGCCTCATCTATGAGGTCGATTGCCTTGTCGGGTAGCTGGCGCTCGCCAAGGTACCTGTCAGACAGAGTGGCCGCCGCAATGATTGCGTTGTCGGTGATGCGAACGCCATGGTGGACCTCGTACCGTTCCTTGAGACCACGCAGGATGGCTACCGTGTCTTCCACGGAGGGCTCGCCCACGAACACCGGCTGGAAGCGGCGTTCGAGCGCCTTGTCTTTCTCGATATACTTGCGGTACTCATCGAGCGTGGTAGCACCAACCATATGCAACTCACCGCGTGACAATGCGGGCTTGAGCATATTCGAAGCATCCACTGCCCCCTCTGCCGCTCCTGCCCCCACTATGGTATGCAGCTCATCGATGAAGACCACGAAGCGCCCTTCCTGACTCGTGATCTCCTTGAGCACGGCCTTGAGTCGCTCCTCGAATTCACCGCGGTACTTGGCACCGGCCAACAGCAGTCCCATGTCGAGCAGCACGATGCTCTTGCCACGCAGTGATTCGGGCACGTCACCGTTAACGATCCGTTGCGCCAGGCACTCGACTATTGCGGTCTTGCCGACACCGGGATCACCGATCAACACGGGGTTGTTCTTGGTACGGCGCGACAACACTTGCACCACACGACGGATCTCCTCGTCACGACCGATAACCGGATCGAGTTTACCCTGGCGAGCGAGGTCTGTGAGGTCTTTGGTGTAACGCTCGAGAGCGCGGTACTTACCCTCGGGATCTACGTCGGTCACCCGGTGACTACCGCGGACCTGCTCCAGTGCCTGAAGCAGATGATCCTTGTCGATACCACGCGCACTCAAGAGCTCGCGCGCAGTGGTCCCTTTCGTGTCGACGAGGCCGATCAGCAGGTGCTCGGTCGAGATGTAGCTGTCACCCAGCTTCTTGGCCAACGCGTCAGCGCTATCGAGCGCGCCCGCCAGCTCGCGTGACATGGCCGAACGGTCGCCGCCACCCTCCTGCGTAGGCATCCGCTGTACTTCTCGTTCCGCCTCCTGACGCAGCTCGGTGACATTGAGACCCGACTTCTGCAACAGCGGCACGACGATGCCCTCTTCCTGGTCCAGCAGCGCCAGGCACAGGTGCGCATCGTTCACCACGGGATTGCCGCGTTCGGTCGCGAGCGACTGCGCAGCGCGTATCGCTTCGCCGGCCTTAACTGTGAATCTCTCGGGAGAAATCATTTCGACTCTTTGCTAAGCCCTCGTGTCTCGTTTGGTAGAAAGGACATTCTGCCACGGATGGCGCAACGCTTATGCCGGGGGATTCCCTGCAAATTTGGCCGATTTACGCCAAATAGACAGGCCTGATGCGTGAACGGAAAAGCGCGCCGACCCTTCGCCGACGCGCCCATGTTGTGTGACCCAATTTGTAACCATTCGTACTCTCAGCTAGCCCGCTCCCATGATCATCCGCGTAAATCCGCCGATATCCGCTTTGGTCCGCGGCCTCACTTGATGATCGTCATGCGGTTATGGAATGACTGCCCGTCCACGATGAGCTGGTACACATAGACCCCGGAAGGTGCCTCACGGTCACTGCCACGGATCTTCCCGTCCCAGTAAGCGGAG
>JAUVRV010000230.1 GCA_030597435.1 Gemmatimonadales bacterium
GACGAAAGGTCCCAGTGCCACCACGATGTCAATAGCGGGGTCTTGGAGCAACCGGTCGATCGCACTCTGAGCCTCGGTGACCGACGTGCCGGCCGCCACTGTCGGTGCGAACTCGACCTGGGCGTCGCGTTCGAGCAGCAGCATAATCTCGGCTCGGACCGAGTCGGGAAATCGTGTGAACCGTGTTGTCGGTCCGTCGGTGATGATACCGATTGTGACCGATGGGAGCGGATCCTGGGCTACGGCGCTCGTCGGCAGCGAACTCAAAGCTGCGACGCACGTTACTCCGAGCACCGCGAAATTGCAGATTCTGGACATGGCAAGCCTTACAGTTTCGGTCTCATTCGATCCAAACAGGCTATGAGAATAACGTCGAGGCGACATCCTTGCTAGGTGGGGAAATACGCCCTGAGATAGAAGGGAGCCATTCCACCTTAGTGGTATATCACCTTAGTGGTATCTCCGCCGCTGACCGTCTTCGTCCGTCTTGTCCCGGCGGCCCCGTTGTCACGGCGGTCGCGGCGGACGGATGACCGGCCGCCCGCCATCGTCGGTTGCATTGCACTCCGCATACCACCAACGTGTAATGGTCCCGTGCCGGTACAGGGAAGACATTTGCCAAGTCGAACCGAGCGCGTCCCTCGGGTCTGGACCATCACACTTCCCGTGCTCAGGAGTCGAGACTGATGCACTGCCGTGAGCGTTGTCACTTGCACCGCCTAGTCCTGCTCGCAGTCCTCACCCCATGGGCGTCGCTGAGCGCCCAGCCGAATGATCGCGAGATCTTGCGTGATCGCATCGCGCAACTCTCCGCAAGCGAGGAGCCTGCTGTCGAAGGGGCGCCCATCGCGGCGGTCCAGGGCATCAGTCAGCTCTATGAGCTGCGGGACTACCAGCCGGCGTGGGCCGATTGGGCGCTGGTACGTCAGCTGCACGATCAGGTGCGGCGGGCGGCGGAGCACGGCTTGGACCCCAACGATTTCCATTTGCGCCAGATCGAAGCCAGGCTCAACGCCGGTTCCCGAGCCAACGACCCGGTGTACCGCGCCGATACGGAGATCCTGTGCACCGACGCTCTCGCACGGTTCGCCGTCACCCTCAAGTTCGGCAAACTCGACCCAGCCGCGTTCGACCCGGCCTGGAACTTCAGCCGCGAGATCGGGGGGCGGGATCCGGTGACGGTGTTCAACGAAGTACTGAACGGTG
Organism: Gemmatimonadales bacterium; assembly: GCA_030597435.1. Classification (GTDB taxonomy): domain Bacteria; phylum Gemmatimonadota; class Gemmatimonadetes; order Gemmatimonadales; family GWC2-71-9. The sequence continues at coordinate 1,207 of JAUVRV010000230.1, forward strand.
GTGGCATATCCTCGGCGCTCGACTCCATCGCGCCGACTCTGCCGGGGTACGGCCGACTGCGTAGAGCGCTGGCAGACTATCGCGTCATCCTGGCCCAGGGCGGGTGGACTCAAGTTCCCGATGGCCCGACGCTCGAGTTGGGATCCAGCGGCCCCCGGGTGGTCGCCTTACGCGACCGGCTGAAGGTGACTGGCGACCTGCAAGGCACCGACCCCACCGGCCCCACTGTGTTCGATGAGGCACTCGATGCCGCGGTCAAGCGCTTCCAGCAGCGACATGGAGTCACCGCTGACGGCAGGGTGGGGCAGCGCAGCCTGGAAGAGCTCAACGTGCCGGTCGAGGCCCGCATCGATCAGATCCGAGCGAACCTCGAGCGCGCCCGCTGGGTGTTTCGCGACATTGAAGACAGCTACATCATTGCCGACATCGCCGGCTATAGGCTCGACCTGGTCGAGGAGGGTGAGAGGAGTTGGAGCACTAACGTGCAGGTGGGCAAGCCCTACCATGCGACGCCGGTGTTCAAGAGCAGGCTGCAGTACATCGAGTTCAACCCGACTTGGACGATTCCACCCGGCATACTACGCAACGAGATCCTGCCGGCGATCCGCAGGGATACGAGCTACCTGAGCCGCAACAACATGAGTGTGCTGACGAACTCGGGCACCATCGTGGATCCGACCACTATCGATTGGGCGGCGACGGCGGAGGGTGGTTTCCCCTACATCATTCGGCAGGAGCCGGGGACGCGTAACGCACTGGGCCAGGTGAAGTTCATCTTCCCCAACAAATACGCGGTTTACCTGCACGACACGCCTAGCAGAGGTTTGTTCGCTCGCACCGAGCGCGCGTTCAGCCACGGCTGTATTCGCACTCAGAACCCGTTCGATCTGGCCGAGCGACTGCTGGACGACCAGGGGTGGGATCGCGCGCGGGTCGACAGTGTGGTCGAGTCGCGGGAAACTGCTCGCGTCTACCTGGAGACACCGGTCACCGTGATGCTGCTCTATTGGACCGCCCAGGCCAACGCAGACGGCACCGTGCGTTTCCGCAAGGATCTCTACGATCGCGATGCGCGGATCATCGAGGGCCTTGCCGAGCCGTTCCGGGTGGATCGGCCGGAGGGAGTGGGAGGCTAGCGGATACCCGGTAGCCCGGCTTCCCGGTACCCCGGTGTCCCGGCCACCCCACCCGGGATTCGAACCCGTACTTCATACTTCGAACTTCGGCCTTCGATATTCAGCCTTCCAGTGGACCTCCAGCAACAACATGAAGGCCGAATGTCGAAGTCAGAAGGCTGAAGTCAGAAGTCTTCGTCTTCGACCGTCCTAGACCGTCATCGTCCGACCTCGTCCGTCTCCTTGACCCCAGCCTTCCCGACCGGCACTTTGACCCCTCTATTAATGAATACAGAAGCCCGAGGGCGACACCGCTGCCAGCCTGACTCATAACCCTGACCGAACATGAAAACGACGACCAAAGACATCATCTATCAGGGCAACTCGACCATTTCTGTCGAGGCTCTTCCGGCTTACTCCAAGCCGGTGGTTGTCAAGCGGCCCTCCGACCGCCACGCATCGCGCCACTACCTTAGTTCTCTGGAACGGGAATACGAGTTGACCCGCGCCCTCGATGGAGTCGCGGGTGTGCGCCAGGCCCTGGGGCAACAGTCAATCGACAATCAGTCGGCCTTGATCCTGGAGTACATCGAGGGTGAGACCTTGCGGAATCTCGTCGAACGGAACGCACCCGACTTGCGTTCGCGTTTGCAGATAGCCGTCGATCTGGCCGGCGTCTTGGAGCGAATCCACGAACGCAACGTCATCCATCTGGACATCAACAGCCGGAACATCCTCGTCAGTAACGAGCAGCGGGCGGTACACGTAATCGATCTGGGTGCCGCCTATCACATTGAAGGAAGCGGCGAGAAAAAGGTCGGCCCCAACGAGTTACTGGGTACCCTGCCATACATCTCACCGGAGCAGACCGGCAGGATCAACCGCGTGGTAGACGAGCGCTCGGATCTCTATTCGCTGGGGGTGGTGCTCTACGAGCTCTGGACCGGGCGGCTGCCGTTTGATACGCGGGACCCGATGCAGCTGATCCATCACCACATTGCCCTCGAGCCAACCGCACCATCTGCGGTATCACCCGACGTGCCCGAGGTGATCAGCATCATCATCATGAAGCTGCTGGAAAAAGAAGCCGAGTACCGCTACCAGTCGGCGGCGGGAGTACGAGTCGACCTCGAGACGTGCCTGGAACGCTTACGGCCGGACAACACCATCGAGAGCTTCCCGGTGGGACAGGCCGATTCCGCCACCAGGTTCAGGTACCCACAGAAGCTCTACGGCCGAGACGACGAGTTGCGGGTAATGGGACGCGCGTTCGAACAGGCGTGCCGGGAGACATCATCGTTCCTGCTCGTCAGTGGCTATACCGGTATTGGCAAGACCGCCCTGGTCGAGGAAGTTCAACGACCGGTCACCAATGCAGGCGGTTACTTCATACGAGGCAAGTTCGACCAGTACCTGAGGACGACGCCCTACACGGCGATCGCCCAGGCCATCGCAGGGCTTGTATCGCAGGTCATGACCCTGCCGGAAGAAATGTACGGTGAGTGGGTGGACACAATCCGCTCGGCACTTGGCGATGTGGGCAAGGTGCTGACGGACGTGGTACCCGAGCTTGAGTTACTCGTTGGCGTTCAGCCGGAGGTCCCGCAGTTGGGAGGTTTAGAAGCCGAGAACCGCCTTCACTACGTCTTCACAAAGTTTCTTTCCGCCGTCGCCACAAGAGAGCACCCGCTGGTTCTGTTCATCGATGACCTGCAGTGGGTCGATGTCGCGTCGCTCAGGTTGCTTTCGGTGATCCAGTCCGAGTTCGATCAAGCCGGTTTGCTGATAATCGGTGCCTACCGCGACAACGAAGTAGACGCGTCCCATCCGCTCATGGCGCTCATTGACGATCAGGAGAAGAGGCGCCTACCTCTGCGCAAGCTGAAACTCGACAATCTGCATCCACTAACCGTGGAAGCGCTGCTGTCGGATACGCTGAAAGCCAAGCAAGGTGTTGAGGACCTCAGCGCGACCTTGCATGGCAGAACTCAGGGCAATCCGTTGTTTCTGCGCCGGTTGCTGTCCTCACTGAGTGAAGCTGGGCTTGTCGTCCATGATTCGGCCACACACAGCTGGACGTGGGACATCGGTGATCTCGCTGCAAATGCGCCGGCAGACAATGTGGCCGATCTCTTGGCACAGACGATTGCCCAGCTGCCGCCAACCGACAAAGACGTGTTGCAGCTTGCCGCCTGCCTCGGCACCAGCTTCGACGTAGCGACCCTCGCGCTGATTGCTGGCCGCGCAACGCATGAGGTTGAGGAATCGCTTCGGGCGGCGACGATCGGGCAGTATGTAACTCATCACGACGGTACATACGAGTTTGTGCACGACCAGGTGCAACAGGCTGCGTACACGCTGATCGATGATGCCAACAGGAAGAGCAGACACCTGGAGATTGGCAGATCGCTGGTCGCCAACACGGCTGACGCCGAGCTAGATGAACAGATCTTCGATATCGTCACCCATTACAGCCTGGGTGCGCAGCTGCTGACCGACCCCGCGGAGAGACTGGAGTTGGTGCGACTGAATCTTGTCGCCGGCCGCAAAGCCAGACTGACCGCCGCGTTTTCCGCATCGATCTCATACTTCGAGCAAGGGCTTACGCTGTTGGGCGAAGGCGCGTGGCAGGATCACTACAGCCTGACCCTCGATGTTCATAGCGAACTGATAGAGGTGTCCTATCTGAACGTGCAGCATGAAGAAGTCGAAGCACTGTTCAACACGATCACCGAAAACGCCAAACAAGCTGTCGATGCCCGTGCCGCCCACAAGGCGTTGATCATGTCGTGCGTCGCACAGCACGAACTGGGCAGAGCAATATCCTTGGCTGAGGGCTACCTCGAGCGACTCGACGTCACGTTGGATAGTGAGCGCGAGTCTGACTTGCCCATTGCCGAGTTGTACGACCTGCCCCAGATGGAGGACAGGGAGAAGCTGGCCGCGATGGAGATTCTGATGGCGATTACGACCCCAGTCATCTTCTCGGTGCCCGAGCGTCTCCCATCGGTGATCTACACGATGTTGAATCTCATCAGTCGGTATGGCAACAACAGAGTATCGGGCTTTGCGTATTCCTGGTATGCAACGAATCTCTGCCTGCTACAGAGGTACCAGGAAGGGAATCGCTTTGGGCAGCTAGCGGTTGACCTGCTCCAGAA
>JAUVRV010000126.1 GCA_030597435.1 Gemmatimonadales bacterium
TTAGTCACACACGCGGCCCACGCCTGAGCCATAGCGACCCGGACGCATTTGCTGCTGTGAAGAAATCGCGCAAGGAGCTATTCGAGTTCTTGGACTGGGTCAAGCAACAGACACCCACTGAAGAAGGATTCGTGTGGGATACCTGCCAGCGAATCGAATATTATGGCTGGCTGGCAAATCCGGATGATGTTGCGGGTCGAGAGTGGACCATCGCCCAGATTAGACATCGGTTGTATGGCAATGAGCCCGATGGCTTGGCAGTGAACATCCTGTTCGGGGCGGAGGCTTGGCACCATCTGATGCGGACTGCGGTGGGCCTCAACAGCGCTCTGCCCGGTGACACCGATGTGGTTGCCCAACTGCAGACGGCGTGTAGGATAGCCGAGCGCACGGCAACTGCGGGCCCACGAGCCAACCGTCTCGTTGAGGAAGCGGTGGAGGTAGCGCAACGCGTACGCGCCGAGACGACATGGGGTCGGTTCAGCACTGGGTATTGTTTCGCTGCTCTGTCGCGTCTACATGAGGTGGGCACTGCGAAGTTCGCTGAGTGCCGGCATGTGATTATTGGTGGTTCGACCACATCGCGCTCCGTGGTGGCGACCCTATCTGACCATTTTCAGGTTCCCCATCGTCAGATGACCCTGGTTTACCGATGCAACCATGGACAGATGAAGCTGTTACGCAGCGCCATCGGCAATGGCAAGCGACTGCGCGTCAACTCGTATTCGGAGCGCGGTGTCATAAGGGCCATTGCCGAAGCAGACTTCGTGTTCTTCGGAATCGACCATCCAGAGCCGGTGCTGGATGCCACCGAGCTGCACGGCCTTAGGGACTATGGAGAGAGGCCGTTACGGGTGGTCGACTTCAACTCGTTCGGCTCGCTGAGCAATCACGCTCCGATGGACGGATTGTCGATCTGGAGTGCCGCGGACCTGGATCGGGCCGTTGCGGCACACGCTGAGATCATGAGGGCGCGTGGACAATTCGCTCGAGCTGTGGAAGAGGCTGAGGAGTGGATCGAGAGACACCTACCTGTTGCGCAGGAACAGGCACCTTCATCGGAGATGCAGGACGCAGGGAACACTGACTAGACCAGGTGCGATCAAGTCAGGAGTGGCTTCCCGAAGCGTCCGTACACCTCAAGTACAATGTGAGCTCGTTAATGTTGATTCTCATGGCACATGGAAGCCCGAACACTCATTGGCGAGCATCGGTGGAGAGGCTATCCAAAGCGTTGCAAGAGGACGTGGGCGAGGTTGAGGTACGACTGGCATACATGGAGTGTGCTCCACCTACACTGATGGATGTGGTATCGGCGGCAGTTGAGTCGGGAGTGACGGAAGTACGCGTGCTGCCGATGTTCTTGGCGAGTGAGGGACACGTAGAGCGGAATGTGAGACCGTTGGTGGACGAGGTACGTGCAGCGTACAGTTCAATAGAGGTCGAATTGCTGCCGTCGCTGGGTGAGTACCGAAAATTCCGCGAATTTCTGTCAACGATTGCCAGAAAGCAGGCCGAATAGGCAGGCGTGCAGAATCGGCAGGTGATGAGCTGAGCGGACATTCCCTCAGCGGTTTCTTTTCGGGGACGACTGAGCAGATGACGTGGGAAGCTTCCAACCCAGGCACTGTTTACCTTGTCGGCGCCGGGCCAGGTCACCCGGGTCTGGTCACGCTGCGCGCCGTTGAGTGCCTCGGGCGTGCAGACTTGGTGCTGTATGACTATCTCGTGAATCCCATCATAGTGAGACATGCGCCGGACACGGCCGAGCTGGTGCGGCTGGGTCGCCCTGGCACTGGCCGAGTTTTCAGCCAGACTGAGATCAACGAGCTGTTGGTCAATGAAGCTCGCAAGGGTAGGGTAGTGGTCCGGCTCAAGGGAGGCGACCCATCAGTGTTCGGCCGCAGTGCAGATGAGGTGGCGGCACTGAGGGACGGCGGTGTCCCCTATGAAATAGTGCCGGGAATTACGACGGGACTGGCGATCGCGGCTTTCTGTGAGATTCCCGTCACGCATCACGATGACGCGTCGGCTGTCGCATTGGTCGCGGGACGTGAACGCGACGACAAGTCGGAGACCAGCCTCGACTATGGTGCTCTGGCGAGATTCCCAGGTACGCTCATCCTGTATATGGGGGTGAAGCGATCTGGGGAGTGGAGTCAGGCTCTCATACAAGAGGGCAAGGACCCCGGAACGCCAGTCGCTATCGTCCGATGGGGTACCCGCGCTAAGCAGGAGATGACGAGGTGCACGTTACGGACTCTTGCGGATACCGTCGAACGGGTCGGGATTCGTCCACCATCCGTGTTCGTGGTGGGCGATGTTGTGGACCGGGCGCCGGATCATTCGTGGTTCACCGCGGGTCCTCTGTGCGGAACGCGTGTCCTCGTGCCGAGTACGACGCACACGTCCGACAAACTGAGAGATCAACTGGAGGCTCTCGGGGCGGACGTGCTCGCACGACCCGCAATTCTGATCACGGAGCCCGCCGATTGGTCACCAGTCGATTCAGCCATTGAGCGTCTCGAAAGCTATGATTGGCTGGTGTTCTCCAGCGGCACCGGGGTCGATCACTTCATGCAGCGTGTATTCCACCTAGGCGGCGATGCTCGTCGCCTGGGTGGAGTCAAGATCGCGGTTGCCGGCTCAGGGACAGCCGAGAGACTCAGCAGGTACCATATCAAGGCCGACCTGGTCCCTGAGAAGTTCGTGGCCGAGTCCTTGGCTCGGGCTCTGCTGGCCGAACCCAACAGCCGCCGGTTCCTCTTGGCCGGTGCGAGCCGTGGCCGTCAGGTCTTGGGAGAGGAGCTAGACAGGGCAGGGGCACAGGTGGATCAGATAGTCGTGTATTCGAGTGTCGATGTCGCAGACGCCGACCGGGAGGTGGCAGAGGCACTAGCTGCCGGGGAGATCGACTGGATAACGATTACCAGCTCAGCGACAGCAAGATCGTTGCGGAGGCTATACGGGGCCGCACTCGAGGGCGTCAGCGTGGCGAGCATTAGTCCGGTAACGACCGATGCTCTGCGTGAGCTGGGTCTCGATGTCACCGTCCAAGCGTCGCCACATTCGGTACCGGGACTGGTCGAAGCTATCCTGAGCGTAGTCCGGGGGGACGGCTGAGACCGCGCAACTACGTTACTGCCTCACCCCCTCACCCCTCCATCTCCCACCACCGATTGCGCGCTGATCGCCCGCTTGTAGAGTTCGGCCACCGTGGTGTTAGTTATGAAACCGTCTTCATATAGCTCCACCGCTGCTCCGTCCGTCTGTAGAACGGATTCATCAGCCAAGATCTCGGTCCTTCCTAGTTGACCCAGGCACCATACAGCCATGCCACGGGCCTGCGGATTGGGGTCGCTCAGGGCAGACTCGATTGCCGCCAGGACAGTCGGCCCATGCTCGCTTGCAACATCGGCCAGCCTACCGATTGCGCGCAGCGTTCCGGGTCTGAAGTGCTCCAGATCCTCCGCTTCGATGGTCTCGATCAAGCAGATCACGATGGGGATGTAGTCGGAGAACAACTGCGGCCTGTTACGGACGATCTCGGCCATGGCCTCTGGAGCGTGCCAACAGACACCACCTGATTCCTCGCTAATCAACCACTGCAGCCTGCGCAGGTGTTCGCGCACGAAGTCTGGATCGTTTTCCGCGATACTCGACCCGGCGACACCTACCGCTTCGACCGCCCGCCAGGCGATCTGTGGATCCTGGTCATATGTCAGAGAGACGAGACTCGGAAGAACACGCTTCCGTTCACGTGCGAGTTCGGCTACCTGTTTGAAGTCATGCTGACTCAGGAGATCGTACAATGTGGTCTTGAGAGACATGTCGCTCAGCAGCCTCAGTGCATCTCCCACTCAATGAATGGCTGCTTCACGTCGACCATCGCATTCACGATCAGTTCGACCAGCCCACCGTAGGTAATACCACTCTTCTCGAGTGCACCGTAGTAGTTCAGTGTATCCCTGATCTGGCCTTTGCAGTTCGAGCACGGAGCACACACGTACTTCTTGACCTCTGGTCCAGGCTGGTCCGCGAACGCATCCAGAATCTGTCTGAACTTCTTGCGGCCGCCGAGGCTGATCCGCCAATCGGCGAAGTTGTTGGGTGACATCACCGCGAAACCACTCCCGCCACCGCAGCAGTAGTTGTCTATGCCATGTGGCGTCATTTCGCGGAATTGCGGGCAGAGGTACCGCAGGATTCTCCGCTGCGGCTCGACGATCCCGAGGTTGCGGACGATGTTGCAGGGATCGTGCATTGTGACTGGGAAGTCGTTCTTGGACGGATCGAACTTTATCTTGCCACTGAAGACGATTTCCTCCAGCAGCGTCATGGCGCTCTCCTTGTGAACGACCATGTCGCCCGTGAGGATGCGATCCGAGATGGTCATCATGGCTTTGTGCTGGTGACCGCACTCGCCCATGACGATCTTGTTCACGTTCAGCTTCTTGGCAGTTGCCGTGTGCTTCAACGCGATTCGGGCCAACTGGATGTCGTCATAGAACAGGCCATAGTTGACGCCATCATAGGCGACCTCATCCGATGCGAGAGTCCACTTGACTCCTGCCGCATTGAGTATGATTGCGAATGCACCGGGGTTCTCCGGCCACGCCAGGATTTCGCCTGCGTTGTGGATGAGGAGCATGTCTGCATCCTGTTCATCCCACGGCGTGGTAGCGTCCATCCCGGTCACGTCCTGCATGTCCTCATCGATGAATTCGATATTGTCCTTTACGACCTCGGTGTTCATTCCGGTTGAGGAACCGACCTGGAGGTGCTGCACAGTGCCCTTCTCATGCAATTCACGGGGAGCCCATCCCAGCTCCTGGCTGAACAGCTTCCGCAGTTCGTGTGTGATCAGCCCATTGTCCACACCGATGGGGCAGCTCTGCGCGCAACGACGGCACATGGTACAGCGATAGCAGAGTTCGTACAGCCGGCTGATGGTAGTCCAGTTGAGATCTATATCACCATCACTGAACTTGGAAAAAATCTTGCCACCCGGCTTGACATACTTGTTCACGAGTCGGCGCCATACCTCTGACCGGTACGTGGGTCGGTAGATGTCCTTACCACCGCTCTCGGTGAACGTGGGGCAGGCATCGTTGCACGTCTGGCACCTGACGCAATACTCGAGCGACAGCGTTAGAGGTTGCAGGAAGGTCCAGTTGTTTTCGGATTCCAGCAGCTTCTTCAACCCTGCCAGGAACTTGTCAACGTACTCCTTCTCCTCAGCCTCATTTGTTGGCTGTGGCAGACTCAGAGCAGAAATGCCATCCAGAGTCCAGACCGTGCGCCCCTTCACGTCGTCGCTCAGCTCTTTCCAGACGGGTTGCTCCTCGATCTTGTCGTACGGTGGCGGCAGAGGTTCTAGATCCTCAACACCGATCGGTGAAAGTACTTCGCCCTTGCGTTTCCCGATGTCCTCTACGCGAATGGTGGCGCTCATTTCCCCACCTCCGCGGTCGCTATATCGACCCAATTCTTCTTGCCATCCGCATTGATGTGCGGTGCTGACCACGTCATGGGTTGTTGCAGGAGCTTCTGCACTTCCTGCTCCATCTTGCCGCCCACTTGGAGGGGGGTGTCGTTCCAACGAACCTGGTGATAGGTGAAGTACTTGGCCATGAAATGCATCATCTGGGTAAATGGCAGATACGCCATGAACACGAGAGCCAGTACCAGGTGTGTGGCCAGGACGCCCGATGTCGCGAGGGCGGTGTTGGCGGTGAAGACTGCGCCTACGAATTCAGACACATTGTCCGCAAAACCGTCCAATGCCAAGAACGAGTAGATCCCCGTTGCAAACACCGCAAGCAGTAGCACCAAGTTGAACAGTCCCATGGGGGTAGTGAACGCTTTCAGTCGCGCATCCGTCATTCGCTTGAACAACAGACCGATCGCGCCAATTCCTCCCAAGACGAACCCGACGGCAGCAACAGGGCCGACGACTACACCCAACCCCGCCAGCGCTGAATCGGTTACCCCTAGCAGGCTGAGGACTGTGCCAATCACGAGTAGTCCACCCGCTGCAATCAACACGTACATGCCGAAGTGGAAGGGAAAGGAGAACCACCAGAGCTTGCGATTGTGCTCCCAGAGGCTCTTCAGAAACAAGATCTCTTGAAACATGTATGTCGCTTCGTTGACTAGTGACTTCTCACGTGGCTTGGTCCACCATTCAAACTCTTCGAAATAGGAGCCACCGTAGTGGCTCTTGCCTTTCTCGTGTGGTATCGGAGCGAGTTCCCAGCGTAGGTGCACCGGCAACTTTGCAATGCTGTAAGTTCTGTAGACGAATACCACCAAAAAAACTGCGAGCAGTATGTATGCAATCACAACCAGCAGGGAGCCGGGCATTCAACTCTCCTTCTCTTTCGAGTGTCGCCTTCGTTGTAGTAGTTCCTGCATGGCTACTCCTGTATCCTGAGCGCCGTTTTGATCGTACAGCAGACTCTTGATATCCTGGGTGCACAAGGAGCCGAATCGATAGACCACACACTGCCTGCATTCATTGCCCTGCGGTGCACAATGGAGGCCCTTGACCATCCAGCATGGCCGCGTGTTGTCATTGTATGCCGGACACGTGTCGCGGATCTCGTCACTGCAGGGACGCAAATCCCAACAGGGCAGCAGCGCTTGCATCCTGCGGATCCCTTCTACATTGAGACCGAGATCCTGGATCATGCGATGGATGTTGCTCACTCGGCTGATGTCTTCGTGGGAAAAGAGTCGGCGGCCAGACGGAGTGCGGTGGGCAACGAGCAATCCTGCGGACTCGTATTTCCGAACGGCGGACACAGACAGACCGACTTTCTGGGCCAGAATGCCGATCGAGATTACTGGATCATCGATTTCGTTTTGTTCTCGTTGATCAGCCATACACCGTTGTACCGTAAAGACTTATCTAACGATATCACACCACCTACGCATGGAATCTCACTAGTTTGGGTGTAGAAATCCTACACTTTTCAGTGAAGATTTCTTTAACCAACGACCGTTGACAGTGATGTGCTCGCGTGCGGATATTGCCTTGGTGGTTGATCGGGATCGGCCCGATCAATCCCGCTGTATTGAACACTGAATCCTGACTGAGTGGCCTGCCTCGAACGGTTTTCTTGCCTTGGATCGGTGCAGTAGATCCGGTGAGAACCTCTGGCCGGCAGCGGAGGAGACGAGAGTATGAAACCCCTGGAGACTCTGCGTAACGAGCATGGTCTGATTAGGCAGTACCTGGAGAACCTGACCCTGGCGGAGAAGGAA
>JAUVRV010000050.1 GCA_030597435.1 Gemmatimonadales bacterium
AAGAGGCGAGCGTGTGGTTGTGATACGGCCGAAGCCTACAGGAGACGGACCACGAGCATTGCTCGATCGGTTCTTCTATAGACTTTCCGCTCGCAGGCTGCGATTGGATGAAATCGGCAGTGCGGGTTGGCGGCTGATCGATGGCGAGCGGACCGTGAGTGAGATTTGCGAGGAGCTACGCCGGAAGTTCGGCGAACGGGTCGAACCTGCTGACGAGCGATTCGGTTACTTGGTGCGTGTTCTCAGACGGGAGGATCTGGTGGCATACCCGGGTTGGGACGAGACCTAGTTGCGGATCGGCGATTCTAGATTATTCCCTCCCCGCCTCAGGTGTCTCCTCAGACCCGGCCCATCTGAAGAATAGCACGGAAGCAATTCCGAACACGATGAATCCACCCACGATCTTCATGATCATCCCCGCAATCTGTTGATCTTCGACCGCTGAGAGACCACTCATCGGTGGTGCCAGCTCGTAGAGAGCGTAGATGGGATATCGGGCGTACGTGAGGAACGCAGCGGGTACGGTGGGAATGAATACGTTGGCGATCAGGTACACGATCCTGCCCGGATAGGGCATTGGCTTGAGTTCGGGCAGAGGCCCGAGGATCGGCCACCAGAACACCAGGCCGGCGATGAGCCAGGACATGTCGACCGCGAATGAACCGAGTTGCGAAGCGGTGAGTCCGTCAACCACAGAAGGCATGTGAGTTGCTAACAGCACGACATTGAAGCACAGGAACGCGACTAATGGTCGGCTGAGGACCCAGGCGATCTTGAATGCCCAACGTGGCCGTATCATACGACGCAACAACCACCGGGGAATTCCTGATATCAGCAGCGGTGGAGCGACAAAGGCGAATAGGACGTACTGCACGGTGTGTACGCTGAGCAGGTATCCTGCGCCGAGCGGACCGATGGGCCAGTCTGCGGCAATCCAGAGAACTACCACTCCGAGAACGTAGACCGCTGCTCTACCGCCCTCGGCTTCGCCTGTTTGTGGAGCCCAGTACTTCACGGCTAGGAGTCGGGCGCCGATCAGCACGGCAACCATCAACCAGACACCGGGATAGGGTTGCCAGGTCCAGCTCCAAGCCGTGTCCTGTGCCGCACACCACCAGTTCAATGCTCGTGGTCTCCGGGATCCTCCAGCAGCCGTGCAACGTCGGTGTAGGTGAGCACCGGCACTCGCAGCTCGATGCGTCCCGTACGAGCGAAGGACAAGACCACATCGAGTGTGTCGCCTACCTCAGGTCGGACCGAGATCTGCTCAAGCATCACGTGATATCCACCGGGGGCCATTCTCAGAGTGTCAGATGGGGCGATAGAGAAAGGCCCCGTGGCGAGCATCCGCATGACCCCATCCACCCGGGTCATTTCGTGTAGACTCGCCGTGCCTCCTGCTGATGTCTCAACCGCCACAAGGGTTTCGGGCTCTGAACCTTGGTTGATCACTGTGAAATACAAGGATCCCACGTCGGGCGCGGCCGGTGCAGGTGCGTATGCATCTGTTATCTGCAGATTGCCGACAGATGTCACCGGCGTTCGCTCGTGTGAGTCGTCTGGCGCACCACAACTCACCGCGAAGGCGACCAACACCGCTCCCACCCTATTTGGCCTCACGGTGCACCCCAGTTCGACTTCACCAGCAGCGGCAGATCGTGCGCCCAGTCGTTCTGACGTGTCCCGAAGGGGTAGCCAACGTGAGCGCGATTGTCGGCGGTGAACGCGATGACTCGAGCCGAGTGCCCAACCGTGTAGGTGTTGTCATCTTCGCCGTACCGACTTGCCGGCGGCAGCCGCAAGCGGCTTTGGATCTCATTCACCTCATCGAGTGAGCCAATCAGACCCACGAACGTCGGATCGAAGTTCGCGAGCCAATGGCCGAACCTTTCCGGCGTATCGCGGTCCGGATCGGTTGTCACCATCACGACTTTGACTTCTCTGCTCACGTCCGGTGGGAGCTTCCGTAACACCGCGGCGATGTTGGCCATGTGGATGGGACAGACGTCGGGACAGTAGGTATAGCCAAAGAACAGCAGGGTCACGAACCCGTCGGTCTCGGCCCGAAAGTCGAACGGGTCACCGTCTGTTGTGGTAAGTGTGAAATCCGGCTTCTCTAACGGGTCCGAATAGCTTGCGCCGCGCAGTTCCTCCGGTCGGGGCGGTACATCAGGGATGCATCCGGTAGTTGCGATGGCGGCCAGCAGCGGGACCGTGCTCAGCCGGGTTGATAGCTTCATGATTGACTCCAGAGCGGCTGTCAGCCGTCAGCTATCAGCCGGAGATGGTTCTTTCTTACCGTTGGTGAATTCTCGGAGGGAAATGATAACTCGGAAGCCCCTTTAGTGCACGATGCTAATACGTCGCCCAGTTATCCACCCAAGCATTTCTAATCGGATCGAATCCGCGGAACCGCGCGAGTGCACGGGCAACGTTACATGAGCTGTAGTAAAGATAGATGTTATCGTCTATATCGGCGAATTCGTTGTCGGCAGTTGAGCCACCGATTGTTGCGTCGAGCCCGGTGACGATTAGACCGCGTACGATTGTGGTATCGGAGTTGGGATCGATGTCATCGCCCACGAGTATAACCCCATCCCATTCGAAGCGGGCACCGAAAGTGTCGAGCTTGTTGAGGATGATCAGCAGTCCGGTACCGGTGATGTCCGTGAGGTTAACGGTTGGCCCGTCGATGATATAGGTCGCGAACGTGGTATCGCCGTTCACAATGCTGGTGTAATCGGCTTGCACATCACCGTTCTCAATCGAGTTCCAATCGATTCCAGCTTCACCCGCCACTACCGACCAGTTATCCTGAATCTTCCATCCTGGTGTACCGCTTGGGGTACCCGGCAAATCCGACGTCCAAGCTCCACGGAAACCCATTGTGGCGGGAGCCATACCGCATCCGTCGTTGCCATCGATCACCACGTCCGTGTTCACCTGCGATAGGTACTCGGTGCGGTTGAGCGATGTCATGGCTGCTACCGGTGTGATCCCACCCTGAAACCATGTACTGAACTGCGCCACGGTTCTCGTGGCCTGCGGTTCCTGGCCCCGCGTGGGTTCAATCACCCTGCCGCGTGAGCGTATCACGTACATGTGAGGCTGAAAGGAATCCACCGGGACCCGCACCAGGCGTGCGACAACGTCGGCGTATCCGCCGGTTACGTTGACTCTGAGTGAGTCACCATCGAGAGGCCGGACCTGTGTTGAATCGTAGAAACCCATGTACCGCTGCAAGCCACTGGTAGCGATGGCCAACGCAGCGACGGTGGATCCACTGCTCTCGGCCATGCGTCGTTCTCCCTGCGCGCGGACGAATGCCGAGGTCAGCATCAACGTGATGATTGTGACGAGTAGAATCGTCAGCGGGAGGGCGGAGCCCCGTTCGTTTCGCGCGTACATCGTGGCTAATTCGCCTTGTTCACAAATACTATCTGGACCGGCAGATCAAACGTGTGGTAGTTCGACTGGCCTTGAGGTGGCACGTAGCTCTCGGCAACGATGCCGAGTTCGATGCCGTTCACGGTGGTCAGGTCCGCAGGTGGCGTGTCCATCCTCGTGAGGTCGGGCCCGACCAGAAAGCGGAATCTGGCTGTCGAGTCGAATGGCGCGGCGAGTTCTTCATACGCGCCTGCACCTACGCGGCGCCACAGCCCTCTTCTGCCCGGCATGTCGGTGGACGCCATGAATCGATAGGCCACATTCTGGTACAGATAGATGATCTCACCGGACATGGCTGCGGTGTCCGGGGTTATGCCGGCGAGAAACCCATCGGGTATGACCCGCACGCTGTCCGCGGTGCACGCTGCGGTATTGGCCGAACCGGTTACGGTGATCCCCTCTACAAAGCTGAACATCCCGGTCCTCCGCCGCGCTAATCCGCCGGGGATGGCAGACGCATACATTGCCGAGTCGGTCGGCAGCAAAGAGACGATGCGCTCACCACCCGATGCGGTGCATGCCATACCGTAGGCGAAAGGGCTGCGGAAGTACACGCTATCGGCTGACACTGCCAGGAGGCCGCTGTCCGAAACCATGCGCGGGTCGACGCTCATCACGTTCTTGGCAGCACGCGCTGTTTGTCGCGCCGTGATCATTGCCTCTTGCTGGCTCACGAAACGAGAGTCGCTGAGCAGGATGCGTGTGAGCGCGGTTGCCAGGATCGCCATCAACACGATAGCGATCAACACCTCGATTAGCGTGAACCCGCGATTCCTCATTAGAGCGTGAACGGTGACGGGGATCGAGCCTTGGTGCGTTCGACGGTGACCGTATCGGGTCGGGCGTAGAGGGCCCCACTTGGGGATATGATGATCCGGGCGAGACGGGAGTTGGGCGTCGTCGTCACCAGTTCTACACAGCGGGTGTATTGGAGCAGTCCAGTCGTGAGGCTATCGGTACATCCTACGATTCCGGGGAGACTGTCCCACGGCAGACCCTGTACCCAGGATGTGGACGATTCGAGTACGGCACTGCGATACGTCACCGCGGTCGATCGGCGGGCATAGCGTGCTACCTGGAACATCATACTACCCAAAGCCAACAACACCACGCTCAGTATGCTGAGCGCGATCATTATCTCAATGAGAGATACGCCCCGCTCTCTGCGAAAGCGGTTACGGAGTCCCGGTGATTCTGATTTGGCCTGCACGAGTTATCCGAACTTTGCGACGGTAATCGGCGATTTCCACGGTGATGTCAGCGGCATTGCGCACTACTCCGTTGGGGAAGATCTCCAGTGTTGTCGGGTTGGCATCGAGTAAATCGAGTCCGAACTCGGTGTCCTGACCGAGATATCGTTCACGGAAGACAATTGCCGTATCGGTGTCACGAATGAGATAGCTCTTGAGTGGCTCGCTGAAGATGATCACAACGGGCCTGCGTTGGCGAGCAGCGACGAGTTGGGCGTACTGCAGATCGGCCGCCAGGGTGCTGGCCGAGCGATTGACCTTTGCCCGACGCACACTTGGGCCCAGGCGCCAAATGGCGATCGATGACAAGATCGCCGCGATGGAAAGCACCATCACCAGCTCGATGAGCGTAAAGCCCATCCGGCTTCTCGGTAAGTGCATAGCTACGTTAGCTTGGCCAATTGGCTCCTACGAGTCAAACACTCATTGGGGGCAAGAGTCAGACCACACCATTGACCCCTAGGCTGTTGGAAAGATAAGTCCTTGACGGCGTTCGTGTTAGATATGGTGGAGTGGTGGCAGCACGGATCTGTACCGTGCGGCAAACAGCAGCGACCGTTGCCGAGTGCGGTCAAGTGAATTGTGACGAGGATCACAAACGCTTATCGGGTGACCGGTCCTGCGGAAGTCTCAGGTTGGCTCGACATCCGGTACGATCCTGCCGGTTCCCGACAGTGATCGTGCCGTGGTGTGCCTCTGCTATCTGCAGACACAGCGCCAAGCCAATGCCCGATCCCGTTTTCTTTGTGGTGTAGAATGGCACAAAGAGGTTGGAAGTGCCGGCAACTCCGGGCCCCTCGTCTTCAACCGTCACTTCCACGTGCTCGGCGCTCTTGCGCCAACTGACCTCGACCGTTCCACCGGTCTCCAGTGCCGCATCCACTGCGTTGTCAATGAGGTTGATGAGCAACTGATCGAGTTGATCACCGTCGGCCATGATGGTGACGTCAGGACCCTGGGTAATCTGCACCGGCAGACGTGTCTCGAGACCTGCAATGCGTTCGATCCAAGTCCTCACATCGAGTGGCTCGAGCACGGGGGCCGGCAGGCGAGCCAACCTGGCATAGGAAGCCATGAAGCGACTGAGGGCCTCGGAACGTGAGGCTATTATGGCCAGGCCCTGTTGCAGGTCATGCTGATTCTCTGGATCGTCAGGAGCTTGTTTGACAATCCTCCCCAAGCTGTCGGCGATGGAGCGAATCGGAGCAAGTGAGTTGTTGATCTCGTGGCCCAGCACTCTGATCAACCGTTTCCAGGCCTGCCGCTCCTCTTCACGGAGAACTCGGCTTAGATCAGACAACACAACCAGTTGGTGAGGTCGGCCATCCTGGCGGAACGTGCTTGTGCGAATCTCCCAGCGGCCCGAGCCACCGGGAAAACCACGTTCAACGATACGTGGTGAATCACCTTCTACACAGTCAGCAATGTCGAGTTCGCTGGCACTGAGTCCCTGAATGCTGGGGGCGGGCTTGGCCAGGAGTCGCTCACCACCACGGTTGATGAGGCGCAGCTTGCCGTCGCTGTCAAATGCGAGTACGGCCACGTCTATCTCTTCCATCACCTTGCGCAAGAGTGCCGTGGCTTCGAGGGCACCCAACCGCTGCTGTCGCAGTGTCTCACCGAGCGTGTTTGCTTCCAGCATCGCGAGTCCGAGTGAGTCATCCGGACGTCCTGTCCGTGCCCGAATGGAGTAGTCTCCCTCTTGCAGAGCTGCCAGCATGTTGGAGAGTGTCTGCAGAGAGCGGACAACCCGTTCGCGGAGCGCAACGGCAAACCCGATCCAGAAACCAGTGACCAGGACTATGAGAGTCCACTGCACTTTTGCGGTGAAGTCGCCTACCCACAGAAGGATGAGCGCGACCACACTACCCGGCAGACCGGCGAGTAGTGCGAGGATGAGGATCAGGGCGTCGTACGATAAACGAGACCTGCCGGTCCCCATTTTGTCGCTCACAGTCCGTAGCGTTGCAGCCGGCGGTACAGCGCACTACGGCTCAAGCCAAGTGCTTCGGCGGCGTGACTGACGTTGCCGTCGTGCCGTTCGAGCGCCTTCTCGATTAGGACCTTCTCGACTTCCTCGAGGGGGAGGTCCTCCATGCGAGACGTGCCGCCGGTTGGCGTTGCGAGACCGAGGTCGTGAGCACGCACTTGTTCTCCCTGGGCCAGGAGTACTGCCCGCTCGGCTGCGTGCTCCAATTCGCGCACGTTACCGGGCCAGGGATGCTCCAGTATCAGCTGGGTCGCATCGGAGGCGAGGCCAACGATGTTCTTGCGATACCGCTTTGCCTGGAGTTTCAGGAAGTGCATCGCCAGCACTGGTATGTCTTCGCGCCGTTCTCGTAGCGGTGGGAGGTGGATCTCTACCGTGTTGAGGCGGTAGAGCAGGTCCTCACGGAATCTACCTGCGGCGACTTCCTCTTGAGGATTGGTGTTGGTGGCTGAGAGTATGCGAATGTCGACACGCCGAGTCTTCGACGATCCGACTCGTTGCACTTCCCCCGTTTCGATCACGCGCAGCAAAGCGGCCTGTTGTTTGAGAGGTACGTTGGCAATCTCGTCCAGAAACAAGGTTCCACCGTGCGCCAGCTCGAACCTTCCCACCCTGTCGGACTTGGCGTCGGTATATGCACCTCTGACGTGTCCGAACAGTTCGCTCTCGAACACGCCCTCGGACAGGCCACCGACGTTGACCGCCACCAAGGGCTTGGATGAACGGTCGGAAGCAGCATGGAGCCAACGGGACACGACCTCTTTGCCGGTACCATGCTCGCCGGTGATGAGGATGTTTGCTTCGGATGGACCGATACGCTCCATTAACTGGAGGATCGGTTGCATGGCCCGCGACTCGGCAATCAGATCGGGAAACCCGTCCTTGCGTAGGAGTCTGTTCTCACCTTCCAGCAACTGACTTCGTCTGAGTGCCTTGCCTAGCTCGACCTGTGTGTTGAGAGTAGCCAGGAGTCGCGCATTGTCCCACGGCTTCTCGATGTAGTCCCTGGCTCCGCGCTGCATCGCTTCGACCGCGCCCTCAACACTACCCCAAGCGGTCATCACGATTATCGGAAGGCTCGCGTCCATGATCCGTAGGCGTGAGATCAGATCCATGCCCTCGAGTCCCGAAGTAGTATCGCGGGTGTAGTTCATATCCATCAGAACGGCAGCGAAGTCCTTAGCCTCGACCGCTCTGAGGACACCCGCCGGCGATGATGCTGTTTCTATACGATATCCCTCGCCCTTGAGTAGCAGGCGTAGTGCTTCTAGGACATCCTGCTGGTCGTCCGCGACGAGAACCCGTAGAGAAGACGATGTTTCCGGCACCGCTACCTCCTAATTGCTAGCCGTCGACGAGCCAACCGTCGTGTAGCTGGATAATGCGATTGCCGTAGTTTGCGTAGTCCTGGTTGTGCGTGACCTGGATGATGGTCGTACCGTCATCGTTCAGGCTCTTGAGCAGATCCATGATCATGGTCCCCTGTGACGAGTGCAGGGCGCCACATGGTTCGTCAGCGAGAATCAGCTTGGGACTGGCAACCATCGCTCGTCCAACTGCAACCAGCTGCTGTTGTCCACCCGACAACTGAGAGGGGTAGAGGTCCTTCTTGCCCACTATCTGAAACTTGTCGAGCGTGTCGGCTACTATGGCCTGCCGTTCTGGGCGGCGGACATTCCTGTACGAGAGAGGGATGTCGAGATTCTCATAAACGGTCAGGTTGTCCAGCAGATGGTATTGCTGGAACACGAACCCGATATACTGCTTGTGTAGCTCATTGCGGTGCTTCGTCTTGAGTTCGTGCACGGGACTATCCAGGAAGTAGTACTCACCAGACCAGGCACTATCCAGCATCCCCAGGATACCCAGCAAGGTAGACTTGCCCGCTCCTGATGGTCCCATGAATGTCACAAACTCGCCATCTTTGATGTTCAAGGATATCTGCCGGAGCACGTACTGCTTGGTCGCACCCAGCGGATAGAATTTTTCCACGTTATGTAGTGTGATCATCGACGGATCCTGAAGGTGTACGAGAGGAATCTTAAGGTGGAAGACGGGTGTTGCGACACCCAGGGACTATCCGGCTCCACGGCTTAGCCCACGAAGAGTACCAGCAGTAGAGCGGCCCCTCGGACCCATCTAGCGATCTTAGGTCTTAGTCCCGAGTCTTTCAATCCCGACCGTAAAGCTAGCCGCGGGTCCCGCAACGCGTTGGCCAACTCCAACCCAAATGCGCGCGCGGTGTCAAACCTGGCTGCGGGATCGACAGAGGGCGCCCGCGAGACAGCTGCGCTGACCCGTCGTGGGACCGAGCGACATACGGTGTCTAGCTGTGGTGGTGGGGAGTTGAAGCGCTGGGCCACAACTGCCATCGTGTTCGCCCCGGTGAACATCTGAGATCCGGCAAGCATCTCGTAGAGCACGCACCCGAGACTATAGAGGTCACTCCTGCCGTCCAAGTGCCGCTCGCCGCTCGCCTGCTCCGGGCTCACGTACGCAGGGCTACCCCACACGTCTTCGCGGTCACGGCGGCCTATGGCCGTCGTGGTGGTCGCGATGCCAAAGTCGGCCAGAATCGCGTGTCCGTGGGATAGCAGAATGTTCTCAGGCTTGATATCGCAATGCACCACACCTTGTGCGTGGGCGTACTCCAGGGCCTCCAAGACATCGAGCGCAATGCCTATAGCGCGTTCGAGAGGTAGTGGACCGTCTTGCTCGAGTAGTGAATGAAGCGAGCCTTCTGCCAGGTACGGCGTGATGTAGTAGAGCACACCATCCACACATCCCGAGTCGATCACGGGCAAGATGTGAGGGTGTTGTAGTCCGGCGGTCAAGCGGATCTCGCCGAGGAAACGTTCCGGGTCAATGTGATCGACCACTTCGGAGTACACGACCTTGATCGCCACGGGCCGACCGAGCTTGGCGTCCCGAGCGAGGTAAACGGCACCCATTCCGCCGTTGCCGAGCGGCCGGTCCACGACGTACCGGTCCGACAAGCTAGCCAAGAACTTCGAGGCGACCGCCCTACTGGGCGGCCTGCCGCTGTCTCGACGATTTGCCAGGTTCGGATCGAAGGTGACCATCGGTGCCTTTTGTGTTCGGTCTATTGCGCGTGTCACTTGCCAATAAGCAATGGCCATGCCGCATCTTTCGAAGTAGCCAAATCGTTGTGTGACAATGAGTTAATGGTTAGGAATCGGCGGCGTCTGGTGCGGGACTGTTCATTCCCGGTAATTCGGAATCCCATAAGCGGACACATGTCTCCTTCACCTTCTTTCCCTCCTGATCTGGCAGGGAGGGTGAGAAGAGGGGGATGGTGAAGGTTCACCCGTGCGCGTCGGGAGCACCCCGACTAGATTAGCCGCTTCGCCCAGCCTGGGAATCCAGCTTCACCGATAGGAGGTAACACATGTCCGTAATAACCACCGCTTCGCTGTTCGCATTCTCACTCGTGGCCGGTGCAGTGGTCCTCGGCGAGCCGGCCGTCGCCGACCTGGACTGCGTCATCATGAACGAGAACCTCGACAGGCCGAGCCCGCTCGACTCGGTCTCGTTCGACGTACAGGGGCATGCCGTGAAGGTCTGCTACGGTCGCCCGTCGGCTAAAGGCCGCACAATGATCGGTGGCGAGGCGGTTCCCTACGGAAAGCTGTGGCGCACGGGCGCTAACGAGCCGACCATGATCCATACGTCGACAGCACTGAATGTGGCGGGAGTCGAGATCGAGCCAGGATCGTACTCGTTCTACACTGTTCCGGGGGAAGATGGGTGGGAAGTCGTCCTGAACCGCTCGATAACACAGTGGGGTCACGAGGGGAGCTACACAGAAGAGGTCAAGGCCCAGGAGGTCGGGCGTGGCAACGTGCGAAGCGAGAGGATGGACAACCATGTTGAGACCTTCACAATGCGCACCGAGTCATCGGGCGCTGGCGTCACGCTGCTGCTCGAGTGGGAGCATACTAGGGTGATGGTTCCCATCAAAGTGAAGTAGACGGCTCCCCGGTAACCGGCGACCCGGTTTCCCGGCCACCCCTCCCACCCCAACCCGTCTGAACACGGGAGACCGGGAAACCGGGGCACCGGGATATCGTGCTAGTGATCCCGGTCACTGTGGATTGAAGAGCGTTGTTGCAACTAGGGATGTCGGATCTCGGTCCGACCGTGCAATGACGGCAATCTCG
>JAUVRV010000015.1 GCA_030597435.1 Gemmatimonadales bacterium
CCAGGATCGCAACGGGTACTTCTGGACCGAAGAGGCGGTCAATGAGCGACTCAAGGCTATCATTGAGACCTCGTTCCGCGACGTGAAGTCCGTCGCCGACCAACATTCGGTGAGCATGCGCGTTGCGGCATACATGCTGGCCATGGAGCGTGTGGCCGCCGTACATACGCTGCGCGGCCTGTATGCCTGATGGTACTCCATTTGGTAGCGGTGGGCCGAGTGAAGAACAATTCTCTGTATGAAGCGTGCACCAGTTATGAAAAGCGGATCCGGAATTACACACCTCTGGAGGTGAGGGAAGTCAGGGACGCAGGTCGCACCGATCGTATGGCTGACTACGTGCGCAAGAAGGAAGGTGAAGCTCTCGTCAAGGCATTGCCCAAAGGCGCACACACGGTGGTTCTGACACGCACTGGTCGCTCCGTATCGAGTGCTGAACTCGCCGCACGACTTCGGACCTGGCGTGACGGCAACAGAGACGTGGCCTTTGTGATTGGGGGAGCGCACGGGTTGGATCCGGCCGTGGTCGACGCGGCTCACGAAACACTCAGTCTTTCCGCAATGACCTTCCCCCATGAGTTGGCCAGGCTGACCCTGCTAGAACAACTGTACCGCGCCTGCACTATTCTCAGAGGCGAACCGTACCACAAGGGAGGAGATCGGTGACGGAGTGGTTCGAGCAGTGGTTCGGCGAGGCATATCTCAAACTCTATCCACATCGTGATGAGAACGATGCTGCCGATGCTGTAGCGCTCGTTGCCGGCTGCGCACAACTTCAAGGAGCCAGCGTACTGGATCTGGCATGCGGCCCGGGACGACATGCGAAGCTGCTACGTCAATCTGGTGCACGCGTGGTGGGCTTCGACCTGTCCATGCCCTTGCTCAGTCGGGCACGTCACCGTGCATCTCCACCGTTGACTGTCGTTCGGGGTGATATGAGATGCTTGCCCTTTCGAGCGGCTACCTTCGATATCGTCGTGAACCTGTTCACCAGCTTCGGATACTTCGCAGAAGACTGGCAGCACCATAAGGTGCTGCAGGAAGTGGCCGCTGTACTCAAGAGGGGTGGCGTTCTCGTCCTGGACTACTTCAATAGCCTCGGCTTGATGGAGAGTTTGATCGAGAAGGAAGAGCGGGCCATTGGCAGCCAACGAGTCATAATCCAACGTCGTTTCTCCGAGGACCGACGGTTCGTTCTCAAGGAAATGTACCTGATGGACGACGGGCGGAGCTTCATCGAACGGGTTCGTCTGTTTACGCCCGACGAGTTGGTGACAATGATCTCCGATGCTGGCATGGGGGTGAAGCAGCGGTTCGGTGACTACGACGCGAGTTCGCTCACTAACGAGAGCCCACGGGTAATACTGATGGCTGAACGCAAATGAATCTCCAGTTTCTTTCTACCGCTGTCGCGGATCCGCCTCGGTTTGACCTGGATGCCATGGTGGCGCAGCGCTCGGCGGCGTTGGATCCATCGCTGAAGGGAGCCTTCGTCGCCTACGACCGGGCCGCCGCGAATCTCGATCGGCTACTAACCGGCCAGGCACTCTGCATCACGACCGGCCAGCAACCCGGTCTTCTCACGGGCCCACTGTACACAGTCTACAAGGCTCTTTCCGCTGTGTCGCTGGCTCACGCTGCAGAGGAACACATTGGGCGCCCCGTGGTTCCGGTGTTCTGGGTAGCCGGAGACGACCATGATTTCGCGGAAGTCAATCATCTTCATATTGTGACCGTCGGCAATTCGCTCGAGCGAATCACATTGAGGGAACTTGAGCCTGCGGCTCCGCAGCGGCCAATGTACCGAGAGCCGGTAGGAGACGACATCGACCACGTGCTCGATATCCTGGGACGCGAGACCCCGGACACAGAGTACAGACCAGATATCCTCGATTGGATTCAGCGGCACTATCATGCCAGCGCCGACGTCGCCTCCGCCTTTGCAGGTTCGCTAGCGGAACTACTGGGGCGGTTTGGACTGATCGTTTTTCAGCCAACTCACCAGGCTGCAAAGCAAGCCAGCTCAACCTGGTTGTTCCGAGCACTGCAGGATGCAGTTGATCTCAATCGAGCGTTGGAAACTCGGGCCCGAGATCTGAAGCAAGCCGGTTACCCGGCCCCGATAGCCATCGGAGAAGAAGCCACTACGGTGATGATCGAAGCTGAACTAGGTCGTGACCGCTTGGTCATCGATGGGAACGGATTCAAGACACGCCGGTCGGGCGAACGGTGGACCATGGAGCAGCTGAGAGAGATCTCCCAGGAGGAACCTCAGCGGCTCTCTGCCAACGTCCTGTTGCGACCGGTTGTGGAGGCAGCTTTGTTGCCGACACTGGCCTACGTCGGTGGGCCCAGTGAGATCGCGTACTTACCGCAGGCCGAGCCGCTGTACAACGCGCTTGGTATCAAGCCGCAGGCTACTGTGGCGCGGTGGGGAGCACGCGTGGTTGAAGGTCGTATTGCAAAGGTGCTCGACAAGTACGATATCACGCCGA
This sequence comes from Gemmatimonadales bacterium, assembly GCA_030597435.1. GTDB lineage: Bacteria > Gemmatimonadota > Gemmatimonadetes > Gemmatimonadales > GWC2-71-9. The sequence continues at coordinate 2,496 of JAUVRV010000015.1, forward strand.
GCGAACTCGGGGAACCTGAAGGGCAACTGGAATCCCGCCTCGTGAGAGACCAGATACCTGACGACGCATCACGAGCGCTGGGACACCTCAGAAAGACACTCGACGAGGACTACGAACTCCTCGAGCGGGCGGTAGCAGATGTTGATAGCACCCTGCAGAAACCAGTACAGGCAGCACATCACAATGCGCTCCGCTCTCTGGCCGACGTGGAGAAGAGATTGATATCGCAACTCAAGAAGCGGAACGATACGGTGGTCCAACAGCTCGAAAAAGCGAGGATCAACCTCATGCCTTTGGGCAAGGCGCAGGAGCGCGTTCTAAACGCTGTACCGTACTTGATTCGCTACGGACAGGCTTTCATCGACTTGGCCTACGGGAGCTGTGCTGAATGGGCCGGCAGACTTGAAACCGGCAAGAGCCAAACTTAGAATCCGCGCATGTTCTGGGCACTGGGTTTTCTGATCCTGTTCATGGCTCTCCTGATTCCGATCTTGGCGATCGTGCTGGGCTCGCCTGTGACTCGTCACCTACTTCACTCCGACTCGCGCAGAACGGACGAGATCATGGAGCGGGTACAGAACCTCGAAGACGAGATTGCTCAATTGGGACACTCCTTGGAAGAACTCCGGGAAGAGACTGAATTCGTTCACCGTCTATTGGACAACCCGGACCGTCCCGACCGGGCCACAGAATCTCCACCACCCGGATCGTAACAAGAATGCGCCCGTCTCAGGGGCGACTCGCCACCAAGGTCGGCGCCGCGATTCTCCTGTCGCGTCTGCTCGGTCTGGTCCGAGAGCGCGTCTTTGCGCACTTCTTCGGAACGGGAATGGCAGCCGACGCCTGGGGTGCGGCGTTGCGGATTCCAAACGCCATCCGGAATCTGCTGGGCGAGGGCACCCTCTCCGCTTCCTTCATTCCCGTATACGCCGGCATGATCGAGCGCGGTGAGGAAGAGAACGCGCGACGGTTGTCTGGTGTTATCGCGTCTCTGTTGGTCCTACTCGCAGCGTTTGCAGCACTACTGGGGATTGTCCTCGCTCCTATCATCACTGACTTTGTTGCACCAGGCTTCTCTGACCAGCAACGAGATCTCACCGTCACGTTGGTTCGGATACTGTTTCCAATGTCCGGCTTGTTGATCCTCTCAGCATGGTGTCTGGGAATACTCAACACTCATCGTCGTTTCTTCCTGGCATATGCGGCACCTACCGTGTGGAACATCGCCCAGATAACCGTCCTTCTTGCACTTGGCGGACGTTTATTGGGCGCGTCGTTGGCGGTCGCGGTGGCCTGGGGTGCTGTCGCGGGCAGTCTCCTCCAGATTCTCGTGCAGTTGCCGTCTGTGATTGGGATCGTACGCCGAGTTGTCTGGAGTCTGGACATGGATGTCTCCGGAGTACGAAAGGTGGTAAGGGCCTGGCTCCCAGTGATATTTGGCGCGGGTGTGGTTCAGATTTCGAGCATAATCGATATCCAGCTCGCATCGTTTCTTGGATCAGGCTCGGTGGCAACACTCAGATACGCTCAGTTGATACAGATACTTCCCATATCGCTGTTTGGCGTGAGTGTGGCGGCGGTGGCGCTACCAGAGCTTAGTCGCGATGCAACTACGAATGACCCCGATCTGCTACGGCGCCGCTTGGGCGAGGGTGTCAGACAGGTTGCCTATTTTGCACTTCCGTCGGCATTTGCGTTTGCGGCACTCGGCCCACAGTTGGTCGGCGCGCTGTTTCAGACCGGTGCGTTTGATTCGGGTGACACGGCACTAGTGGGTGGCGTCTTGGCTGCATACGCCATTGCGGTTCCGGCGCAGGCACAAATCAAGTTGCTTGCCTCGGGCCACTACGCTGTGGGCAACACTCGCACACCTGTCAAGATTGCCGCTGTGGCAGTGGTGCTTTCGGCTGCATCGGCGTTTGCACTGATGCAGTGGTTCGGAGCTGCCGGTATCGCTCTCGGAGCTGCCGTCGGTGCGTACTTCAATGTCATTCTCAATGTCCACACACTCCGGCAACGTATGGGCGGCTTGATTGACAAGTCGGAGCTGCGCGCCATCCTCACGTCAGGGTGGAGTGCGGTGTTGGCGGCCGCAGCCAGCCTTGGTATTGTCGCCCTGCTTGCCGGCTCACACATGTGGATCCAAGCGGTAACCGGCTCGGCGGCTTTCTGTGTCGTGTACGGTGGAGTCACGGTAGCGTTGGCACACCCGGATGCACGCCGGATTGCAGGAATGCTGAAGCCAAAGCAAGAGTAGCACATGACCGTCACTCCCCCTCACAAAGTGAGTGCGAAGGTAGCAGCATTACCGGATTCCCCGGGCGTCTATCTATGGAAGGACGTGGCAGGTAAGGTCTTGTACGTCGGGAAGGCGAACCGATTGCGCCAGAGAGTACGCAACTACTTCTCTAGCGATCACGTCGAGAGCCCAAAGAACAGGATGTTGGTCCGGCTCATTGCTGATATCGACACCATCGTCGTCAAGTCCGAATCCGAAGCACTCCTACTCGAGAACAACCTGATCAAGGAGTACAAGCCGCGCTTCAACATCCAACTGCGCGACGACAAGAGTTACCCGTATGTCGCCGTGACTCTGGGAGAGGCGTTCCCCCGTGTTCTCGTGGTCAGGAACCTGCAGATTCCGGGAGCACGGTTCTTCGGGCCATATACGGACGTGTCTGTTCTGCGCCGGACCCTCAGGGTGATCAGAAGGGTGTTCACCGTACGCACCTGTCACTACAACCTGCCAGACGACGTTCCCGAGCGTCCCTGTCTCGACTACCACATTCAGCGCTGTCATGCACCGTGTGCCTCATACCAGAGCCGCGAGTCGTACGGACAGATGATTGATGATGTGCTGGCGTTCCTCGAAGGCAAGACCGTTGAAGTGCGCACTCGCCTGCGTCAACGTATGGAACGCGCTGCACACCAGCTCGAGTACGAGAGAGCCGCGAAGATCCGAAATTCTCTGCGATGGCTAGACCAACTCGAACGACCGCAGAGTGTGCAGGTGGTCGGTGGTGGAGATGTCGACGCGATCGGATTCGCGCGCGACGGTGACGACGCAGTCTGTGTGGTGTTGCGCGTTCGTGAGGGCAAGATCGTTGGTAGCGAACAGCGATTCCTCAGGAATCTCGCCGAGGAACCGGACGGTGCAATACTCGGAGCGTTCCTCGTCCGTCACTACGCGCCGACTGAGAACCGCACGCGGCGCACCCTGATCCCGTTCCCACCCGATGACGGTGGTACGGTGTCCGACGTCCTGCAAAACGCGAAGCTCTGGGTGCCACATCGAGGAGTGAACCACCGCCTCGTAAACCTGGCGGATCAGAACGCGCGTCATGCGATGGAGAGCTTCCGGATAGAGTCTTTCGACACGGATGAACGAGCCGAGGACCCCGTCTATGCGCTTGGACGCGACCTGGGGCTCACCACCTGACCTCGCAATCTCGTCTGCGTCGATATCTCGACGAGTCAAGGCACCGATACGGTGGGATCACTGGTCTGGTTCGAAGCCGGTCGTCCGAAGAAGAGCCAATACCGGAGATTCAAAATCAAAGGAGCCGGTGAAGCGGAAACAGATCTAGTGCACGACGACTTTGCCTCCGTGTACGAAGTCGTGTCGCGGTACTTCAAACGTCGTTTGGAAGAGGAGAAGGACCTTCCGGATCTGGTCGTGATCGATGGCGGAAAGGGCCAACTGAGTTCGGCACGGAAGGCGCTCACAGAGTTGCAGCTGACATCATTGCCCCTCATCAGCTTGGCCAAGCGGGAGGAGGAAATCTTTCTGCCAGACAGAAGGGACGGTCTCAAGCTGTCACGCCGTGCCCCTTCGCTCCGGCTGCTCCAGCGAGCGCGAGATGAGGCACACAGGTTTGCCATCAGCTACAATCGAACGCGGCGCAAACAACGCACCGTGACATCGGCCCTACTCGACATCCCCGGTATCGGTGACAAGCGTCGGCGCCAACTGCTGGAGAGGTTCGGCAGTCTCGCCGGCGTGAAGCTGGCCACTCCACAAGAGATTGCCGCACTGCCCGGGTTCTCAACCGGGCTTGCGGAGCGGGTCCTCGAGCACCTCCCTTGAACAACCCGACGGTACGATGCATTGTAATCACATCGCTGAGCCGTCATCCACGATACCAATGAGGTAGTAGCCTAATCCCAATGACTCGCCAATATTCAATAGTTGCCCAATAAACAATGCGCACTGCCATAATCGATCCGTTTGCGGGCATAAGCGGTGACATGACATTGGGGTCTCTGGTAGACCTGATAGGAAGCTCGGCATGGTTGGAGGAGCTTCCCTCCAAGCTCGCGGTTCCCGAGGTCGGAGTGCGCATTGCAAGGCCCACCCGCTGCTCTCTGTCAGCGATCAAGGTGGACTTTGACGTACCCGCACCAGAAACTCGCCACGGGCATGATCACGGCCATGGCCGATCGGTTGGAGAGCTCAAAGCGATGGTGCAACGGTCTCCGTTGTCGACTTCGGTCAAGCAACGCGCCAGTGAGGCTTTTGGCCTGATCGGTGAGGCTGAGGGTCGGATCCACGGTGTTTCTCCCGACCAGGTGCACCTGCACGAGGTAGGGGCCCTAGATGCCCTGCTCGATGTGGTAGGAGTTTTGGCTGGCTTCGAGCACCTTGCCGTCGAGACGGTCTACAACCTCCCGGTCGCGATTGGGAACGGTTGGGTCGATACGGCCCATGGGAAATTGCCAGTTCCAGCGCCAGCCACGACCATCCTGCTCGAAGGGATCTCTATCAGAGATGCCGGCCCGGTTGTGGGAGAGGCCACCACCCCTACCGGTGCCGCGTTGCTGAGGGTCCTGTCACAAGGTCGTCCGCCCGACAGTTGGCGAATCAGCGCGTCAGGATGGGGGGCCGGTGAGAGAGACCCCGGCGGTTATCCCAATGCGCTCCGGGTCATCCTAGCCGAGGAGGCTCCGGAGGCAGGGATGGTGGATATTCTCGTGACCGACATTGACGATCTCAACCCCGAGTACATAGATCCCCTCCGTGAGTCCCTTTTCGCCGCGGGCGCCCTGGATTGCGCAGTCTGGTCGACCCAGGGCAAGAAGGGCAGGGTGAGCCTGAGGATCGAGGTGCTGGTCACGCCGTCCGCGGCGGAATCAGTAACAGAAGCACTTTTCAGACACAGCACAACGGCCGGGATCCGGAGATCGCCAGCCGTACGTTCCACGTTGAAACGGCACGAGCACACGGTTATCGTAAATGGCGCTGGTGAGGTGAGAGTGAAAGTGCTAGAGGGCCCGGGAGGCACCAGGATAAAGCCGGAGTACAGCGACGTGGTCGATCTGGCTGCCGAGACGGGCATCCCTGCAATGGATATAGCGCGGATGGCGCAGCGCGCGGCGGAGATCATTCTTGAGAAAAAAGGGTATAAATTCCTATAGCCGTAGTAGATTCTACCGAAGAGAAACCCAAGGAGCGAAGGATGAATAGGTTGGTCGTTGGAGCCGGACTCATGCTAGGACTCGGCCTTGGCCAGGGGCAGCTGGCAGCACAGGAGCAGTACCGAGGCCCCAGCTGTGATCTGGACCAAGGGCATTTCCTGGTGAGAGCTGCCAAGACATATATCCAGGGAGCCACAGAGGAAGCTGATCCGGCAAAGCGGGAAGAGCTGCTCATGTCGGCCTATCGGAACCTCGTAGACGGAATCGACACCGACCAGGCCGACAACCCCGCCATATGGTACTTTCTGGGCCGCTACTACTATATGATGGGTGATGGCACGGGAGCCGACTCGGCTTACACGCGAGTGCTGCAACTCGCACCTGATTGCGCTGACGATATCGCCTACTACCGAGAGAGCATGTGGGTACAGACCGTAAATCGTGGAATTGACTCTCTGCAGAGTGGTTCGTTCGAAGGCGCCAAAGCGGAGTTCAGATCAGCGAACGCCCTGCTGCTGGAATCGAACGTAGCGCTGTTCTATTTGGGAGGGATTTTCGCAAACGAGGCGGAATCCGATAGCGCGCTGTATTACTACAAGCGGGTTGCCGAGATGGGCTTGGCGGATGCCGAGCACCTCGAGAATTACCACACGGCAGTCGAAAACGTGGCAACGCTATATCAGATGCTCGGCGAATGGGATTCGACCATCGTGTGGTTCGAGATGGTGCGGGACTTAGATCCCACGAACAACGAGGCTCTCTTTGGCATGGCCGAGGCCTACTTCAACATGGGAGACCAGGCTAAGACCCTGGAGATCTTCGACTTGGTGCTAGCCGATGCGGCGTCCATGAACTCGCTGGATCTCTTCAACGCCGGCGTTCGGCTATTTCACGTCAATGAATTCGACAAGGCAGTCCAGGCTTTTGAGGCCGGGCTCGAAAAGAACGCGTTCCATCGCGATGCTCTGTTCAATCTCGCGAACACGTTCATGGAGATCTCTCAGGACCAGAGTCGCCCGCAGGCTGAACGTGATGCCGCACTTCGGCAGATGGATAAGATCGTGCACCGCTTGTTCGCAGTCGATCCCAAGAATCGGGGCACGTACCGAATCTTTGCAGCAGCACACACGCTGCAGGCTCTCCACGATTCCACCACAGTCATCATGGATGAGATGGAAAGCTTGACGTATGAGATTTCGGTTGACATCTCACGCCCAATGTCCGGAGGTTATATGGCCGCTGGACGTATCATCAATTTAAAGGACACGCCCACAGACGTTCCTTCAATAACGCTCGAGTTCCTGGATGGGACCGGCCAGGTGGTCGCCAGCGACACCATTGGTGGTGAGACCCTTGGGCCCAGTGAATCCAGTCGATTCAATTCCACCCAAGCCGGCGACATCGTCGCCTGGCGCTACAGGGTGGGCCCGTAGGGCAGTAGGGGTTCATATCAGGGTGGGGTGACACGAGCCCCACCCAAATCCGCGGGCGTAATTCAGTGGTAGAATGTCAGCTTCCCAAGCTGGACGTCGCCGGTTCGAATCCGGTCGCCCGCTCTTAGCGAATCTCCCAACGCGACTTTGGTAGTGGCGGAGCATCGAGAAACAACAGGGGATGGCGAGACCAAGTCTTGGCATCCCCTTCGGTTTGTCACCGCCGCGGAGGATCTGCATGAATCAGACTCCAGAACGCGTCTTCGAAATGAAGCTCAGAGGCTACGGCAGCAATACCTGCGATGCGGTGGTTCGGGTGGTGTCCTTTGGTCTTTCCGTGAGATTGCGGCGTGCGCTGACAGGATTGGGTGTCGCTTGGGTGTTGGCCATGGCCTGCGTTTTCATTCCCATCGCGCATTTCTTCTTGGTGCCCGGTTTCCTTGCGTTCGGCGCCTATCTGTTTGTCAGTCGCTGGAGGGTACGGAGTTCTGTGAAGCAGGCGCACGGAACCTGCCCAGACTGTGATGCCCGGCAGGAATTTCAGATCGCCGGCAATTGGAGTCCGCCGCACCGAGTGACCTGCAACGACTGCCAACGCAGCCTGGTTCTCGAGTCGGGCACTAATGCGACCGAAACTGCCTCACATCCCCATAGCAGCACTGGCACTTGAGAATTAGCTTTAAGTCTGCACTGAAACACGTTTCCAATCATGGAGGTTGGCGACGAGGGCTACGACTCCTCGTTGCACTTGACAGTTATGGTGAAGGTTCAGTCGGTCCACCCCGACGGACTCGGATACGAGTTGGGGTTGGCAGTCGGAGATGAACTGTTATCAGTCAACGGCCGGAAGCTCGTCGATTTTCTCGACTGGGAGTTCCTGACCGCAGAGGACAGGTTTGTGCTACTGGCGCGGGCCAGTGGAGGTGAGCTAGTCGAGTACGACATCGAACGACCCGAGGGTTTTCCCATGGGGGTCGTATTGGAACCGCCCCGGATCCGTCGTTGTGCAAACCGCTGCGATTTCTGTTTCGTGGACGGAAACCCTGACGGTCTGAGGCAGCCGCTATACATCAGAGACGACGACTACCGTCTTTCCTTCCGCTACGGCAACTTTGCGACCCTCACCAACCTCAAGCAGCATGATGTTGAGAGGATCTTGGAGTACAGACTGTCCCCGTTATACGTGTCGGTGCATGCAACGGATCCCGTCGTACGGCGACGCCTGTTGCGGAACCCACTGGCACCCGATGTACTGGCGCAGCTGAGGCTGTTTGGCGATGCTGAAATCCAGTGCCACACACAAGTGGTGCTGCAACCGGGCCTGAATGATGGCGAGGTCCTACGGCAAACCCTCGATGATCTCTATGATTTGGGACCGATGGTGCTCTCGGTGTCAGTAGTACCGGTCGGTCTCACCACGTACAGCAAGCATCAACTAGTACGTGAAGCAACGGTGGAAGAATGCCGAGACGCAGTAGCCAGGATTGAGGCCTACGTACAGAAGGCACTGGTAGAGCGGGAATTCCACTGGGCCTACGGGTCGGACGACCTGTATCTCGGTGCGGGATTGGCACTGCCACCAGCGGAGCGCTACGACGGGTTCGAGCAGTTGGAGAATGGAGTCGGCAGCGTACGGTTCCTACAGCGCGAGGTGGAGAATCTCGACGCGGACCTCAGGGGTCGCAGCATCGCTGTCGCTACTGGAATGGCCATGAAACAGCTGATGCCGCAGGTTCTCGCTACCCTCGCGAATGCTACCAGTGGTACGTTCGAACTGATCGCACTGCAGAATGGCCTGTTTGGAGAATCCGTCACCTCAGCGGGTCTCCTAGCGGGAAAGGACTTCATTCGTTCGCTCAGGGACAGACAAGACCTGGATCTGGTGTTGCTCCCGGGGGAGTCGGTAAATGACAATGGTTCTTTCCTGGACGACGTGACGCTGGACGAAATCGTCGCAGCCGTACCAGCGGAGGTGCGACTCTCGCACAACTTCGCGGATGCCCTCGAAACGCCGGTGAAAACGTGAACCCACCAACGGTTGCCATTGTCGGCCGTCCCAATGTTGGCAAGTCGACTCTGTTCAATCGCATCGCCGGTGGTCGACGCGCGATCGTCGATGATCGTCCTGGGGTAACGCGTGATCGTCACTTCGCGCCAGCGGATTGGAATGGACGTCATTTCTGGTTGGTCGACACAGGGGGCTGGATCGGGGACAAGGATGTCCTGAGCAGCGCCATCAGATCGCAAATCGAAACGGCGATCGAACAATCCGACGCGATCCTGTTCCTTGTCGATGTGAGGCAGGGTGTCCATCCAGCCGATCTGGAAGTCGCCGATGTGCTACGACCTGTCGGGGACCGGGTTCTCGTCGTCGCCAACAAATCCGACAATCTGCCGGATGATTTGGGGTACCTGGCCTTCCATGAACTCGGATTGGGCGACCCGCAACCCGTATCCGCGACTACCGGCAAGGGTAGCGGTGACCTCCTGGATGGCCTCGTCGAGCTGCTGCCGGAAGCGCCCGAACCAGAAGCACCTGATGTCATCCAAGTCGCCGTCGTCGGACGTCCGAACGTCGGCAAGTCGAGCCTGGTGAACCGACTCCTGGGAGAGGAGCGGGCAGTCGTCGCGCCCGAAGCCGGCACGACCCGCGATGCAGTGGACTCCCCCTTGCGGTACCACGGAAGAACGCTCAACTTCATTGATACTGCAGGGTTACGGAAGCGATCGAAAGTAGAGGATGAGATAGAATTCTACTCGGCCCTGCGGTCGAGACGGGCGATCGAGAGAGCCGATGTCTCGGTGTTGGTCGCGGATGCGAGCGTTGGCGTGCACGCTCAGGATCTGAAGATCGCCCAGTTGGCGCTCGAACGTGGTTCCGGCCTGATCATCGCCGTCAACAAGTGGGATCTGGTCCTGGATAAGGACACGATGGTGGCCGATCGCGGCCAGAAAGAAGTCACGAAGCGCGCACCGTTTCTGAGGTCCTATCCATTCGTGTACTTGTCGGCACTCACAGGTTTCAGGGCGCGGAAGGTGCTGGATCTGATAATGTTGGTTGCCGCAACCAGGGAGATCCGAATTTCAACGTCTGAAGTGAATCGGAACCTGGAGGCGCTGGTGATGAGGAATCAGCCGCCACAACTATCAAGCAAGGAAGTGAAGTTGTTCTACGCATCCCAGGTGGGCACCAGACCTCCGACTTTCGCCATAGTCTCGAACCGTCCGGATGCGATACCGGAGTCGTATAAGCGGTTTGTAGAGCGCGGTTTCCGAGAGGCATGGGGCTTCCAGGGAGTGCCCCTTCGGTTCAAGTACCGCCGCAAGAAAGGAAAACGGTGAATCTCTGGCTCTGGATTCTAGCCAGCTACCTGCTGGGGGCTATGCCTAGTAGCTACCTGGCGGCGCGTCTGTTTGCCGGAATCAACCTGAGCGAGCATGGGTCGAAGAACCTGGGCGCCACTAACCTGTATCGCGTTCTTGGCTGGAAGTACGCGATCCCGGTGGGCCTGTTTGACCTAGCAAAGGGCGCAATACCGGTAGCAGTGTTCGGTCCCTTGGCTGGCACCGAACCGTGGATCCCAGTTCTGCTCGGCCTTGCGGCGGTAGTAGGCCACGTGTATTCGGTCTTCGTGAGGTTTCGCGGGGGCAAGGGAGTCGCGACCGCCGCGGGAGCCGTACTCGCACTCGCTCCGGCCGCTCTCGGCATCAGCACGATCCTATGGATAGTGGTGCTGGCAGCCACTGGATACGTCTCGCTCGCGTCGATGCTTGGGGCGATCGCGTTTCCCCTTGCGGTGCGCTTCACCAATCCTGGTGATCATTATTCGTTTGGTGTTGGCGTGGCTCTGGCGGCCTTCATTCTGGTCACCCACAGGTCGAACATCCATCGGCTGGTGGCCGGACAAGAGAACCGGTTCGGAAACCGTGAGAGGGCAGGGTAGGTGAAGATCGCAGTCGTGGGTGCAGGGAGTTGGGGAACCACCCTGGCGGACCTTCTTGCACGCCGTGGGCACTCGGTTCGGATATGGGCGCGCGAACCAGAGGTTGTCGAGTCCATCAATAGCGAGCGCGTGAATCGGCTCTTTCTTCCCAATGCGCCATTGAACGAACGTCTCTCGGCCTGTGAGGAAATCGCAGATGCGGTAGCTGACGCTGAGATCATCGTGTCAGCAACTCCATCTCATGCCGTTCGCGAAATCAGCGGAGAAATCTTCACCGTGCTGGGGGGCGCCAAGCCGCTCGTCGTGAGCGTCTCCAAGGGACTCGAGGCTGAGACACTGAAGCCCATGACTGAGGTCATAGCTGAGACGCTCCCGGGGTGCCGCGCCGTCGCTTTGTCGGGTCCGAGTTTTGCCGAAGAGGTATACCAAGGTCACCCGACAGCTATAGTGGTGGCTGGACAAGACGGGACAGCAGCCGAACTGACACAGCAGGTCTTTGCGACCAGCTACTTCAGGATTTACTCCAGCCGCGATCCTCTCGGAGTGCAACTCGGCGGGGCACTCAAGAACGTCATCGCCATCGCGGCCGGGGCATTGCAGGGCCTCGGCATGGGGCACAATCCCAGCGCCGCTTTGATCACACGAGGCCTAGCCGAAATGACCCGACTGGGGCAGGCCCTCGGGTGCAACCCGATGACGTTTGGAGGACTGGCCGGGATGGGAGACCTCATCCTGACCGCATCTGGTCCCCAGAGCCGAAACCGGTCGCTGGGCGAGGAACTTGGGAAGGGCAGGAAGCTGGACGATATACTGGGAGAGCGACTGACGGTTGCCGAAGGCGTTCGCACCACACAGGCCGCGGTATCGCTGAGTGAGAAAACGGGCGTAGAGCTACCCATTGCCCAGGAGGTGGGCAACGTGCTGTTCCGAGACAAGGAACCGAGGCAAGCTATTAGCGACCTCATGGAACGTGAACTCAAACCGGAGCACGGGGAGTGACGGAACCGGGGCCGGTGCAGGAGTACTTCTCGATCGGTGATGTCTGTCAATTGACAGATCTCAAACCGCATGTACTACGGTACTGGGAAAGCCAGTTCCGGTTTCTCCATCCGGTGAAGAACCGTTCGGGCAATAGGGTGTACCAACGTCGCGAGATAGAGCTGATAATGCTCGTGAAGCACCTCTTGTACACAGAGAAATTCACCATCGAAGGTGCACGCAAACGGATTGAACAATACCGGCGGACCGGCGCCCTCAAGACAGAAGCCCGATTTGCCCTGCAACACGAGACGATCGAGAACCTCAACCGGGAACTGCACAACATCCTCGACGTCATCGACGGGAAGGCCCCGGTTGAGAATCCTGATAACTAACGACGACGGGATAAATGCGCGCGGACTCGAAGTCCTTGCTCAGGTAGCTCGTGAGGTCGGTCATGTTGACGTCGTAGCGCCCGACAGAGAACAGAGTGGTGCCAGCCACTCGCTCACGCTACATCGGCCTCTACGACCGCTACAGCGGCCTGATGGGACCTATCAGGTGGACGGGACGCCCACCGATTGTGTGCTACTCGCCTTGGGAGAACTGCTCGAAGAGAAACCCGACTTCGTGTTCTCCGGAATCAACCACGGTCCCAACATGGGAGAGGATGTGCTGTATTCGGGGACTGTGGCAGCGGCAATGGAGAGTCTGTCACTGGGCGGCGTTCCCGGCATCGCGATATCACTCGCCGGAGGTGATCTGTCGCTGCTGGAAACACACCGCGAGTGGATCAGACGTCTGGTGACGGAGATAATGAGCATATCGGAATTCCCCAAGGATACTCTGCTCAACGTGAATATTCCTGCCATTCCTGGTGATGAGATCCGTGGAATCCGCACAACAACACTGGGAAACCGGGTCTACTCCGATTCTCTGGTTGAAACAAAGGACCCTTGGGGTCGCACGGTATACTGGATCGGTGGCGGCCAGATATCCTGGTCTGGACGCGAGGACTGCGACTTCAGGGTGGTCCAGGACGGATACATATCGGTCACTCCGCTCCACCTCGATCTCACCAACTACGAACTTCTGGAAG
>JAUVRV010000010.1 GCA_030597435.1 Gemmatimonadales bacterium
CTATCGGGACTGTTGAGGCCGTCACTGTACCGGTGCTGCGCACGGATGAAGCCCGCGAGCAGGACCGCAACAGTGCCTTCGTGGCTGGCCCCGGCGTGGAGATGTTCAATCCCGGAGACGGCACCGTGTTGCAGAGCAACCGCCTGTTTGTCGGTGTCCGTGGTGAAGCTGGCGCTCCGGTCACTCTGTTCGACGGCGACTCAATCGTCGGACAAGCCCGACTGCGAGTCGACGGAGTCCACGATTTCGTGGGCGTATCTTTATCACGCGGGCCACACAGACTTCGGGTACGGATGCTCAACTCCTGGAACCAGCAGCGCTGGGATAGCATGACGGTGCACGTGTCGGGTCGCCCCGCAAGCTTGCAGACACCAACCGGCAAGCTCAGCATGACAGCAGACGGTCAGAGTCTCACAACGGTTCGCGTGCGGCTCATTGACGAGTGGGGTGTGCCGGTCGTCGTGCCAACCAACGTTACGGTCAAAGCCGATTTGGCTGAGGTGAACGGCACCGACTCTGACGCCTCCTCGGTGGGAATGCAGGTCAAGTCCGACGCTGCCGGGTGGGTGGTACTGCAACTCAAGCCAGGTCACGAGGTGGGCCAAGGCAAACTCGAACTCACAACGGGTAACATCGAGACACAGATCCCACTCGAACTGCTACCCGCGGTGCGTCCGTTCATGCTGACCGGTATCGGTCGTATCGGAGTCGGAGCGAGCCCTGACGCCATCGGGACCATAACTGCGCGTGGTAGCCTCGATCACCGGACGTCGATCGTCCTGAGCTACGACTCACGCCGATTGAATGCCGGCCGTGATGTCTTTGGCCGTGCCTACAATCCTCTAGAGGAGGCGCAATACCCGATCCTGGGAGATGCCAGTCAGCTTCGCACGTTGAGCGCGTCACGCAACGTATTTGCCGCCCGCGTGGAGCGCGGCTTCGATTGGGTTGCCGTTGGTGACGTCGCGACCAGCGACTTCGCCGCCGGTCTCAACCTCACCACCTATCGCCGTGCGTTGACCGGTGCCACTGCCCGAATCACGACTGGCCAAGTCGTGTGGCAGGGGTTCGGGAGCGTGACTCGCCAGAGTCTGCAGCAGGTTCAGATCAGGGGCGCCGGTACCTCGGGTCCGTACGCTCTGGAACCACATGTAATACCTGGCAGTGAGCGGATCGCGATCGAGACCCGAGCGGTGGAGAACGCCGAGCGCACCATCAACCGCCAGGCCACCATCCGCTTCATTGACTATCAGATCGATTACGAGAGCGGCGCGCTGCGGTTCAAGCGTCCTATACCAGCTGCCGATCCATTTGGTAATTCGGTGTTCATCGTGGTGACCTACGAAGTGGAACGCAGCGGTGACCGACGCATGGTGGCGGGTCTCAGAGCATCAATGGATGCAGGCCAACTATTGCACTACGACTTCCTCGACTCGCTGCGCATCGGAGTCACCGGGATCAGAGCTAACGAACCGCTCGGTGCCCACAATCTCGCCGGCGTGGACATGCGTCTCCTGCGTTTCGGCGGATTCGACGTCGCTGCCGAGGTGTCCTACTCGGGGACACCGGACTCGAGCGGTTTTGCTACTGCGATCACCGGCGCGTGGCACGGACTCAATGACGCCCTCACGTTGAACGCCGGCTGGACCAAGATAGGCGACGGTTTCGGGAACCCATCCAATGTGGCCCTGCAAAGTGGGACCGAAGAGGTGAAGCTGGGTGGAAGTATGCAACTAGGCGCAAGTCGCATGAGCGTGAGTCACGACCGGCAGAGCTTCCGCAATCAGGGCGTCAATCGAACGAGAACCACTGTCGGAGTCACTCAGCCCCTTGGGCGCAACTTGCAGCTCGACGCCTCCGGTGCGGCCGACCAGTTCGACAATCCGGCTTCGAACGACAGATCGCAGGCAGCCGAGTTGAAGCTGACCTGGACCCCTCTCACGGCCCTCAAGCTGTGGACCGAGGGACGCAGACAGTTCGCTCAGTCGGGAGACGTCTTCTTGCCGAGTCATCTGGGAGTGGGAGCCGAATATGAAATTCGCCCTGGCATCTCACTCGAGGCTCGACATCTTCGCGTTGCTCCTCAGGGCAATGCTCCATACTCGGTTAGCCGGTTGGGTCTGCGCTCCAGCATCGGATTCGGCACACAAGTTTGGGGTTCGTACCAGCTGGCAGGTGCCGCTTCCGGATCGCGTAACGCAGCCATAGTCGGACTGAACAACAATCTCCGTCTCGGCTCAGCCGTGACAGTCAGCACGATGTTTGAAAGACGTGTTGGGCTCGAGAATGCGTCAGTCGGCGACCCCGTCCGCGCAATGCCATTCATACAGATGGAAGAGGACTACTGGTCGTTCGGAATGGGCGTGGAGCTGCTACCATCTTCGGCCCCTTACCGCTTGAGTGGCCGCGGCGAATACCGTGACGGAGATTTCCAGTCGTCCCGGCTGGTGACCCTGGCAGGCGACCTTGCGATCAACCGATCGTTGGCGATCCTGTCACTGCAGGAGTACCAACGAATCGACCAGTACCAGAGTACTGACGCGACTCAGCGTAGTCGGCTCTATTCACTGTGGGGTGCGGCATTCCGCCCGATCAATACCGACGCACTCAACGTTCTCACCAAGTTCTCCTGGCTCGACGAGAGCAATCCGCGCTTGGGCGCCCTGACTCAGTTCGGTGACGAGCAGAGATTGATCGGTGCCGCCGAAGTCATCTGGTCACCGGCGGTCAACACGGAGCTCGCCAGCCGCTATGCGGTACGGCGGTCTGTTGCCCAACGGCCCATTGATGATGGCCCTGGTCAGCGCCTGGAGTCATGGGCCGACTACCTCGGAATGCGAGTGCAGCAGAACATCAACCCGTGGCTCGCCATCCGCGGAGAAGGGCGTCTGCTCATTGAGCACACGAGTGATACGCGCCGCTGGGACGCCACACCAACATTGGCGTTCATGCCGATCCGGGAGATCGAGATAGCAGCCGGTTATCGGTTCGGCGACTTGATTGACCCGGACTTCACCGTTCACGGCGGGTTCGGTTGGTTCGTCACCTTGGGTGCCCGTGTAACGGAATCGGTGTTCCCGACGGCGGCGGACTTCTGGCGAGAGAGATTCGGGCGCTAATACTACTTGCCCGAGAGGATCTAATGCACCAACCGAGGAAAGTCATGGAGGGCTTGGAAGATGAACTGCTCGGAGTGCAACAATGAGATGGAGAAGGGTTTCCTCTACGTTAGAGGGTTTGGTGCCGCATTGCTTTGGTCGGATCGCCACGATGCACCGGCAGTATCGAGACGTGGGATGGAGCAGATCGACTTGAGCAAGGTTAGCGTCAGCCCCTCACGACAACAGGCCGTCATCCATGGATACCGCTGCCCGGATTGCGGTGAAATCCATTTCAAGGCCAAGCGGAACGCTATGCCTTTTGTGCAGGCAGCACGGATACTTGACGGAGTTGACACAGACGCTACAGAAACACGTTGAGGGCGGCACGCGTAGCACCGCCCTCGGTTTCTTATCTCTGGCTGATGCGGGCTCTAGATCAGGTCCTTCAGCACGTCTTTTAGTGTCGGTTCACCTATCTCCTGCAACTCATACCGAACTCGCTGCGCTGGCTTCTTGATCTCGATCAGCCTCCGCAAGTCGATGGGTGAAGCTATCAAGACCAGGTCCGCCGGCGTATTCTCGATCGTCTGCGCCAGTTCCTCGATCTGTTCTTCACTATAACCCATTGCCGGCAGTACATCACCCGTCGTGGGGTACTTCTCGTAGGTGCTCTTGATCGATCCCACGGCATATGGGCGCGGGTCGACGATCTCTGCCGCACCGTAACGGCGGGCTGCCACCCAACCGGCTCCATAGGGCATCTCACCATGGGTCAGTGTAGGACCATCTTCGATCACCAGTACACGCTTGCCTCGTACCTGATCACCATCTTCCACGTAGATCGGACTGGCGGCTTCGACGAATGTAGCTGACGGGTTCATCTCCCACGCAATCCTGCGCGCGGTCTGGATATCCTCAAAGCTCGCCGTTGCCACCTTATTGATGACGATGGCATCGGCCAGCCGCACATTCGTTTCGCCCGGGAAGTAACGGGCCCCGTGGTCCGCCCGGTGCGGGTCCACCACCGTTATGTAACAGTCCGCCTTGTAGAAGGAGGTGTCGTTGTTGCCACCATCCCAGATCACCACATCTGCTTCCTTCTCGGCTTCACTCAGTATCTTGCCGTAGTCAACACCGGCAAACACGAC
Source organism: Gemmatimonadales bacterium (assembly GCA_030597435.1). Taxonomy (GTDB): domain Bacteria; phylum Gemmatimonadota; class Gemmatimonadetes; order Gemmatimonadales; family GWC2-71-9. The sequence goes on from JAUVRV010000010.1 coordinate 4,250, forward strand.
ACTGCCGGCCTGGATGTGTGGCTCGTACTCTTCACGCTCCTCGATAGTCACATCGTGCTTCTCGAGATCGTCATATGTCTCAAACCGCTGAACCGCTTGCTTGGCGAGATCGCCATACGGCATCGGGTGTCTGATCGCCACTACACGCTTACCCGCGGCTCGCAATATCTCCGCGACTCTGCGGCTCGTTTGGCTCTTGCCCGATCCCGTTCTCGTAGCACATATCGCTACAACCGGGACTCTGGATTCGATCATCGTGTGACGGGGACCTAGCAACAGGTAGTCGGCACCCGCGGCCATCGCCTGCGAACCTATGTGCATTACATATTCGTGCGTCACGTCGCTGTACCCGAATACAACGACGTCCACACCCAATTCCTTGATCAACTGAGTGAGCTGACTCTCGGGTTCAATGGCAATCCCGTCAGGATAGCGAGACCCGGCCAGCTCTGCCGGGTACCGTCGGTCATCTATGTTGGGGATCTGGGTCGCCGTGAACGCTACGACCTCGTAATCCGGATTGTCACGGAAATGAACGTTGAAATTGTGAAAATCACGTCCCGCGGCCCCAAGGATGAGAACGCGCTGAGCCATACGGAAACCTCCTGCACTGGTCTGGAGTTATGGTAACTGATGCAAAGGCCACTCAAATCCCCCGGCCGCACCCGAGCCCTGCCCCGTTTCCCGACACGATCAAACATCACTCGTCATTACGAACAGCGGCTGACGAATCAGCGTCTTGTAGACGGGCCTGAGCCTCTCGACGTTGTAGTACTTGTGAAGATCTACGACTTTCTTGCGGCCGGTCACTACATCAATGGGTACGCTGTCATACACCCCGTTTCGGACGCTCACCAGCCTACCCGATGTGTTGGACAAGATCAAGTCCAACGCAAGATTGCCGAAGGCCATGGGGACTATGGAATCCAACGCATCCGGGTTTCCACATCGGACCAGATAGCCAAGTCGTTGATTCACGACGTTGACGCGGCGTCCCTGGTTGTAGGTCGGAGAAAGATCCTTCAAACGTGCGGCCACCCTGTCACCAATCCCCCCGAGTTTCCGGTGGCCGTACTGATCTGCTTCGGATCCCTCGAACGACATGTCGTCACTCTTCATACGTGCGCCTTCGGATACGAGAACTACGGCGTACTTGCTGGGGTGGTTCCTTCTATCCTCGGCCAACAGCTCAGCAAGATGCTCTATCTCGAACTCGTGTTCCGGAATGACGCAACGATCGGCAGCTCCAGCCATGGTTGGGAGCAACGCGGTGTAGCCTGCGTACCTGCCGAACACCTCGATCACGAGGAAGCGCTCATGCGACCCTGCTGTGGTACGAAGTGCGTGGGTCAACTCAATCGTACGTGTGACACAGGTGCTGAATCCGATGCAGTAATCCGTGCCAGGTACGTCGTTGTCCATCGTCTTCGGTACCGCCACCACTCTCACACCTTCCTCGTGCAACCGTTGACCGTAGCTGAGAGTGTCATCTCCTCCGATGGGTACCAGGAAGTCGATGCCGAGGAATTCCAGGTGCTTCAGTATTTCAGGCGTGATGTCGTTGAATTCGTCTGCGTACTTGCTCTTGAGGTGTTCCGGAACGACTGCTTGAGGTAGATGGCTCGGTCGAGTGCGGGAGGTGTGCAGGAACGTTCCGCCAGTCCTCCCGGCACGGTCGACGATCTCCTCTGTCAGTTCCTGTACTTGGTCGGTGCTGTCTGCGTCGGGTTCGCGTACGAGATCGGCCAAACCCGCCCAACCACGTCGCACACCGATCACGCGGTACCCTTCGCGGATGGCGCGTATCGTCACCGCACGGATGGCCGGGTTCAGCCCAGGTACGTCACCACCACCTGTGAGAATTCCGATTGTACCCTTGGATTTCATGTCTCGTCTGCCACACTGTCAGACAAACTCCCTAGCGGATCGAGTTCGCGCTTGACCCCATACATCTGATCGGGAGCCAGGATTTCAGGGAACCGACCCCGCAACGCCAACCGTGCATCGTAACAGGCATGACACGCATCTGCATAGTGCATTTTGTGGTCCAACCCGTAGCGCAACACCAGCTCCACCGGACCGCCTTGAAGCAACGGACCTACGATCGGGTGAAGGTCGGGCTCATAGTCCTCGCAGATCTCACGTAGCGGTCGTTTGAGTAGATTCCCGACCGTTATCCCCTCGCATACGTGGACATTGCCATACGGGTCAATCTGCACTTCCTTAGGGTCCCGTAGATCACCGCACGCACAACTCTTGAACTCGAGCCACGACACCTGCGGTGCTTCAGGTGCGAGTTCGACGGAGGCACGCCCTCTATACTCCACTGGGGATTCGAGGATCTGCGGATCCCTCTCCTCGTCCAAGCTGCCTGGGAAAACGACACTCCTCACCTGAACGGCTATACCTAGGTCTTGCGCGACTGCACAGACGTTCAGTACGTGCTGCTTCAGATCCGCCTCCCAGTGATACCAGTCGCTACTGATCGTGAGATCTTCGATCAAGCCTGCGAGGGGACTCAACCACTCGGTGCAGTCCGACTCGCATGATGCCCAATAGGCGTTCGTCGAGACACCGACACGGAATCCTCGTCTCGCAGCCATGCGCACCGCACTCAGCAGCACCGGATAGTACAGAAACGGCTCACCACCCCCAAACGAGATTCTCTCGACAGACTTCATGTCCTCAGCCTGATCGAGCACGCCCTTCACAGTCTCACCGGTCATCGCTCCACGCTGGAACGGACTGCCCCACACGAAGCAGTGGTCACACTCACGAGAACATTGGAAACTGAGAAGCAGGTGAAGACCAGTTGGTTTCATGCGTGCGAATCCCTAAGCAAGTCCAGTAATCAAGATCACATCCTACTGCGGAGACTAGACCATCGTGATCTCGTGATCCTCTTCCTCACGCTCGAGTTCCTTGAGCAGGCATTTCACGGTCTGCTCCACCAGGACTTCCATCTTGACGCCCTGGCGTCGTGCTTCGGCCTCGTACGCACGAAACAACGTATCACTCAACTCGGCCTCGATCTTTATCTTGGGCATCGGTTCACCTCCACAGGGGGGCCATCCCTACCCGACTGGCACGCCCTTGTGACCGTAACACAGGATTCCACCATGGCCCTCGCGTCGGATGAGACGAAACTCCAATGACACTTCCAGCCCGGGCAGTACATCAGAAGGTTCGCAATCGACGACCTGAACCATGAGCCGTCCGCCCTCGGGCGTCTCCACCACCGCCATAGCATAGGGCGCTTCCATTTGGAACTCGTTCGGACCCACATGAACCACTGTCGAGGTCACGACCTTACCCTTGCGCGACAGATACAAGGTCTCGAATTCGGTGCCGCGACACGCTGGGCATATGGTGCGTGCCGGGAAGGTAACCCCACCACAACCCTGGCAACGGGCTGCTTCGAGATGGAACCGGTTTGCTTTTTCTCGCCAATACCTGGGACTCGGCATCGTCATACCCCCTGGTAGATGTGGACCACCGAGCTTGCACCCGATCCGCCCATGTTCTGCGTGAGCCCGATCCGGGCTCCTTCCACCTGACGCTCGCCGGATTCCCCACGAAGCTGCTCGAACACCTCGATAGCTTGAGCAACGCCAGTGGCACCCACCGGATGTCCTTTTGATTTCAAGCCGCCACTCGTGTTAACCGGTATGCGACCGCCTAGAGATGTCTCTCCCGACGCTGCTGCTTTCGCTCCCTGCCCCTTCTCAACCAGGCCGCTCGCTTCAAGGCAACAGATTTCTGCAATGGCGAAGCAATCATGGACCTCCGCCACCTGAATATCCTTGGGCGTTACCCCAGCCATCTTGTAGGCACGCTCACTGGATTTCTCGACCGCGGCGAGGAACGCGGGATCCTTGCGATCCGCAAGTGCCATCGCGTCGGTAGCTACGCCGCTTCCGATGAGTTTCACAGGTCTGTCAGTGTAGTTCCTGGCCTGATCCAGCGGACAGAGCAACACGGCCGCCGCCCCATCACTCACCGGAGAACAGTGAAGCAACCGCAGCGGCTCAGCTACCATGGATGATTGCAGCACTTGTTCCACCGTGACTTCACTTCTGAACTGAGCCTTGGGGTTCATGGCACCATGCTTGTGGTTTTTCACTGCCACCCAAGCGAGGTCCTCTTCAGTAGTACCGTGTGCCGCCATGTGAGCACGAGCGATCATGGCGTAGAGACCTGGGAACGTGATGCCGTGATACACCTCCGTCTCCTGGTCCGCTGCAGACGCCAACACGTTGGTCACGTCTGCACCGTCGGTCATCTTCTCCACGCCGGCCACGAGTACAGTGTCGACGAAGCCTGAGGCAACGGCCATGAACCCCATGTTGAGTGCCATGCCGCCCGATGCACAGGCAGACTCGACTCGGGCCGCAGCAACGCCAGCCATTCCCAAGTGGTCAGCCATCAACGGCCCCAAGTGCTCCTGGCCCACGAACTGACCACCAGACATGTTGCCGACCAAGATATGGTCTACGTGATCCGCCCCGGCCGAGCTGAGCGCTCCGGCAGCGGCTTCCACGAAGAGGTCGCGTAGGCTCGACTCCCAGATCTCGCCGAATCGGGTCATCCCCGCGCCGACGATCGCCACCTCGCGCATAACCACCCTCCTGTTCCTTATGAGAGCTGCGTCCGAAATCGAGTTCAGCGCAGCTATTGGCATCTTTGTCCGGCGGGCCCGTTTGCCCGGCGGTCGCGGCGGTCTGTTTGCACGAAACAGCGACCGGCGGGGCCGTCGTGGCAGCAGGTCCGACGGCGTTTAGTCGTTCAGAATGATCTTCTCCCTGTACTTCGCGTACTCGCCATACGTCAGGTAGTGACGTGGGCCTTCCAACATCGACTTCACGGTGGCGGCTCGCTCGACCCGTTGTGGCAACAGGTCCGTAGCCCGGAGCACGAACGAGTCACTTGCAGCTCCAGAGCCAAACGACGTGATCAGTATCAGGTCGTCCGGGTCAGCGATGTCGAGAACCGCAGCCAATCCGGTCGGCGATGAACCCGAATACGAGTTGCCCATCAACGGGACCACCCAACCGACTGCCATCTGCTCCTTGGTGAAGCCCAGCTGCTTCCCAGCCGAGAGCGGGAACTTCCCGTTTGGCATATGGAAGATCGCGTGACGGAAGTCCGAGGCCTTGTAGCCCGAGCGATCCAGGATGGCTCGGGTCGCCGAGAGCACATGCTTGAAGTACGCGGGCTCACCGGTGAACCGGCCTCCATGACGGGGATAGAACTCACCCTCACGCCGCCAGAAGTCCGGTGTATCCGTCGTGTAGCTGTACGTATCCAACACCTCGACCAGCAGGCGCTCCTTGCCAAAGATGTAGGCGGCGCCTCCGGCCGACGCAGAAAACTCCAGCGCGTCGTTGGGAGCCCCCTGAGACGTGTCGGCACCGATACCCATCGCATACTCGACGCGACCTGACTCGACCAGGCCCAGCGCGACGAACATTGCCTCCGTGCCCGCTTTGCAGGCGAATTCGAAGTCGGCAACGTGCACTTCGGGAGTGACACCGAGCACTTCACTCACGATCGTGCCGCTCGGCTTGACGGCATAGGGATGGGATTCCGATCCTATGTACAGAGCGCCTATCAACGCGGGGTCGATGCCCGCCCGCGCCACCGCTCCCCGTCCGGCAGCCACCGAAATCGTGATCGTGTCCTCATCCAATCCTGGAACCGACTTTTCCTGAATGAGTAACCCTCTCGAGATCGCTTGCGGGTCCTTGCCCCATTGCCGAGCGATCTCTTCACTCTTGATTCTGTTGCGGGGGATGTATGCGCCGTAACCGACGATACCAGCCATATCTTGCTCCTGAAAGTTGGAGCCCCGTCCAGGGCGTGTGACAGCATGCATCCTTGCGGATTAGCAAAGTAACCCATTCGAGCCCACCCACCCAGCCACCTTAAGGATTTCTTAATGAAGATTGATAACGGAATGACTGCCCTTCTAGGTACGTTTCTAGTGGCGGCGGGAGCCGGTTGGGGGCGCGGGATCTGACCATCTAACTCGCAAACGGGTCGCCGAGTCTTGCTACCGGAATCGCTACGCCGGCGGGGAGGCGAATCGGTGCGTGAAGTCATAGATAAGACCGTTACAAGCATCCTGGACGGTGCCCGAGCAGAGGGTCGAAATGTGTTGCTCGATCCCGAGGGTTTCGCACTGCTCGATGTCATGGATATCGCGGTTCCCCGCCATCATCTGATACGCTCGGCAAGCGACATCACGCCTCAGCTGCTTTCCACCTTTCCCGGCGATAGGATCGTGATCAAGGTCGTGACGGATCACATCCTCCATAAAACGGATGTTGGCGGTGTCCTGACCGTACCGAAGGAACCGTCCGTAGTCGCAGCTGCCGTTCAGACCATGGAGCGCAGGTTCGTCGGTCACGAGGTAGCTGGTTTCACGCTCAACGAGTACGTACACCACGATTCTGCACTGGGAGCCCAGTTGCTGCTGGGGATGCGCTGGACTGACGACTTCGGGCCCATTGTCACCCTGGCGCCGGGCGGTGTTCACGCACAGTTCCTGGCAGAGAACCTCAGACCGGGCCGCGCCATGGCGATCTTCTCACCGGATCTGACTCCCGATGACAAGATCGAGTCGATCCTGTCGGGTGACGCCATTGCGCTACTGGTGACACGGCACGAACGCGGTAGGGACGCGCGCATCAGTCCCGAGTCGTTGGCACAACTGCTACGCAAGTTCCTCGACATCGCGGCGAGCCGCATGCCGCACGACATATCCGAGTTCGAGATCAACCCGCTGGTGCTGACCGATCGCAGGCCAATCGCGCTCGATGTCCTGGTCAAGCTGGGAGACGGTATCACACCGCAACCAGAGGAGCGCCCACTTCACAAGATCAAGAACCTGCTAGAGCCCCAGTCCATCGCGATCATTGGAGTGTCGCAGTCACGGAATCCGGGCCACATGATCATGGACAACATTCTTCGGGCCGGGTTCAACCCGGACCACATCCATCTCGTGAAGCCGGGGACCGACTCGATCGATGGAGTGCGTTGTTACCCCAGCATCACATCGCTTCCCGGAACCATTGATCTGTTCGTCGTGAGCGTGGCAGCGGCCCTGGTGCCGGAGATCGTGCAGGAGATAATCGGGTCGGAGAAAGCAGAGAGCCTGATTGTAATCCCCGGAGGGCTGGGCGAGCATAGCGGAACCGAAGACCTGGAGCAGGGAGTCCGGTTCGCGTTGGCGGAAGCGCGCAAGAGTGAGTGGCAGGGCCCCATCATCAACGGTGGTAACTGCCTAGGGATACAGTCCGTGCCAGGAAGCTACGACTCGACGTTCTTGCCAGAGCACAAAATCCGTTCCAGCCCTGGCCGACCAGCACCGCTCGCCATCATCTCGCAGAGCGGGGCCTTTGCCGCCGCCCGGTCCAACAAGCTGGCCAACCTGAACCCCCGTTATGTGATATCGGTCGGGAACCAGAGTGACCTCACGGTGGGCGACTACCTTGCGTACCTGAAAGACGATCCCGGAGTCGAGATCTTTGCCTGCTACATAGAGGGTTTCCGTCCGCTGGACGGCCGGCAGTGGCTTGCTGCGGCGGCGGAAATCACGGCCAGCGGCAGGAGCGTGATCCTGTACCGCGCCGGTCGCACCGCTGCCGGCGCGAGCGCGACCGCGTCACACACGGCCTCGATCGCCGGAGACTATTCCGTGACACACGTCTTGGCTGAGGCAGCAGGTGTGTTGGTGGCAGATTCACTGGCCGATTTCGACGATCTGACTCGGCTATCCTGTTACCTGCACGGCTCAACAGTGGACGGTTGGAGGTTGGGCGCGGTCTCCAACGCGGGGTTCGAGTGCGTCGCGATTGCCGATAGTGTTGGTCGTTTCTACCTACCAGCATTCAGTTCCAACACCAAGCAGCGCCTGACCGACATCCTGCAGCAGGCCGGAATCGATTCCATCGTGGGCGTTCAGAATCCACTAGATCTCACGCCGATCATGGGCGACGAGATGTTTGCCGCAGCCGCGAGCGGTGTGCTGAACGATGACAATGTGGACGTCGGTATCGTGGGCTGTGTGCCCATGACGGGGGCACTCAACACACTGGCGGACGGAGACGGTCACGGTGAGAGCTTGTCACGGGACGACTCCATAGTGAGGCGGATGGCCCGGCTGAAACAGACCACGTCCAAAGCTTGGGTGGCAGTAGTCGATGGAGGTGCACTGTACGACCCCATGGCAGCTGCGCTGGAAGAGCATGAAATACCGACATTCCGCACGACGGACCGGGCCATGAGGATCTTGGAAAAGTACTGTCGTAGTAGACTACAGGTTGCGGCATCACGGACGTCATCGGCCGTTGAGCCGAGGCTTTGAAACGGACAGTAGAGATATGGTAACTACCAAGACTGACAAAAAGGCGAGACCGAAGCCGTTCTTGTTCCCACAGTTCTGCAAGGCGTGCGGTCGCTGCATCGAGGCATGCCCGAAAGACTGCATCCATGTGGGTACCCAGATCGATCCCAATTCGGGATTGACTCCGGTGGTGGTTGAACTGGACAAGTGCAACGGGTGCGGCCTCTGCATCGATGCCTGCCCCGAGCCCTACGGACTCATGCCGGTCGAAGGTGAGATAGAGGACATGAGCCTGATGGACCCCGCACAGATCTTCGGGCCGCGTCAGACCTCCGCACCCAAACCGGAACCCATTCCCGGCACGCTAGTACCGCTGCCGGACTTGGAACCGATGGTGTTGAAGGGAACGCACGCAGCAGCGGTCGGTGCAATCCTGGCCGGGTGTCGCCACGTGTTCGGATATCCGATCACACCATCTACGGAGGGCGCCGAGCTGATGGCCAAGTTGCTACCGCAACTCGACGGTGTGTTTGTACAAGCCGTAAGCGAGGTGGCGACCGTGAATATCATGTACGGTTGTGGTGGTGCCGGCTTGCGCTGTGCGACGTTCACGTCATCGCCCGGCTTCAGCCTCATGCTGGAGGGCATCTCTTACATGATCGGCGCCGAACTCCCAGGTGTGTTCTTCAACATCATGCGCGGTGGTCCGGGACTCGGGAACATCGGCCCCGAACAGAGTGACATCAGTTTGGTGTGCCGTGGCCTGGGACATGGCAACACACACGCGGTGGTTCTGGCTCCTTCAACACCGCAAGAGATGCTCGATCTCACGATCGCGGCATTCGACATCTCGTTTGAGTACCGCAATCCGGTGGTGATAGCCGCCGATGGTTACCTCGGTCAGATGACTGGGCGTGTCGAGCTACCCAAGACCCTTACGAAACCCGGCATTCCCCAATGGGCGGTCTACGGCGATCGTGCACATCGCGGCAATCTGATCACGTCGATCTACATCATCGAGGCCGACCTCGAGATACACAACGAGAAGATCCTGGCGAAATACGATCGCATGATCGAGAACGAGCAGCGGGCCAACTGCTTCCGGTGTGATGACGCCGAGTGGTTGGTAATTGCATGTAACACTCCAGCACGGATGGCCAAGGGCGCCGTTCAGGAGCTACGCGATCAAGGCATCAAGGCTGGACTATTCAGACCCATTACGCTGTGGCCCTTTCCGATCAAGCAGTTGACGCCACTGCTCGACCGAGCGCGCGGGTTGATCGTGGTGGAGGCAGGGCCGGGGCAGCTAGAGGATGAAGTCCGCTTGGCGTTGAGCCATGCAGATATTAGAAACGCTCCCCCGTTCTCCCATGTACGTCGTTATGGGGGTGTACTTCCTCAGCAACAGGAAATCGTGGACAAAGTAACGGCTCTGGTGGAGGCATAAGATGGACGGTGTATTCTACAATCGATTCGAGCGCCATGCTCATGGTGAAGGCCTCAAGGGACAGAGCACCCACTACTGCGCCGGTTGCGGTCACGGCCTGGTGCACAAGTACCTCGCCGACGCTATCGATGAACTAGGTGTACAGGATCGTACGATTGCGATTTCCCCGGTCGGCTGCGCGGTGTTCATGTACTACTACCTCGACGTGGGTAACAGCCAGGCCGCACACGGTAGAGCACCCGCGGTAGCGTTGGGACACAAGATGGCCAACCCCGAATCCATCGTTATCTGCTATCAGGGAGACGGAGATCTGGCATCAATCGGCCTGGCGGAGATCATCCAGGCCACTCAGATGGGCATCCCGATGTCGATCATTTTCGTGAACAACGCGATTTATGGGATGACCGGCGGTCAGATGGCTCCCACCACTCTGATGGAGCAACAGACCACGACCACACCCACAGGACGCGACCGACTCACCGGCGAGCCTATGCGAATGGCTGAGACCATCGGGCAGCTCAGCGGTCCGGTGTACGTGGAACGGGTCGCTCTGTATGACAACAAACAGCGGGTGCGTGCTCAGAAGGCGATAAAAAAGGCGCTGCGCGTGCAGGTCGAGAACAGAGGTCTGGGATTCGTCGAGGTATTGTCGGAGTGCCCGACCCATCTGCACATGAGCCCGAGCGACGCCGAGCAGTGGGTCAAGCAGGAGATGGTACCGATCTTCCCGCTAGGTGTTAAGAAGGATGTGGACACCGAGCCGTGGTTCAACCTGGACGAGCCAAACTTCGAGCCCGACGACATCGTAACCGTCATCGGAAGTTCCACTGAGAGTAGCGCCAAGGGAACCGAGCCGTTCCCATCTCACATCGATGCGGAGGATATCTCCCTCAAGTTTGCCGGTGCCGGTGGCGATGGGGCCCAAACCATCGCGATGCTCACTACGCGAACCGCCATCAATGCTGGGTATGACTCTACCCATATCCCCAGCTATGGACCCGAGTCTCGCGGCGGTACTTCGTACGCCGACGTGCACATAGCGACTACGGAGGTTCTCTCTCCAGCCTCACTCAAGCCACATGTGTTGGTGGCGTTCAACCCGCAGAGCTTGGAGAAGTTCGGACCTACCGTCCGCGACGGTGGCGTGGTTCTCTACGATAGCACCGTGATCGCGGAGCCACCCCAGATGGATCCCGGAATCAAGACCTACGGAATTCCATTCACACAGATCGCAGTTGACCTTGGTAAGGCGATGGTGAAAAACACGGTGGCCTTGGGAGCCACTGTGGCAGCAACAAAGATCTTCCCGGTGGAGCGGTTTGTGAACACCATGGAGGACGCACTCAAGAACAAATGTGCGCTGCTTCCAATCAACCGTGAAGCATTCAATCGTGGAATTGAGGCGGTTGAAGCGCTGGACAAGACCCGGTAGCAGCGAGAGGGCAAACGTACATACAAGGTAGCTGCGTGTCGTAGCACGCAGGAGATACACAATGCTCATCGGAGTACCCAAAGAGACTAGACGCGAAGAATCCCGCGTCGCACTCACTCCATACGCAGTGTCACGGCTCACTCGGCTGGGACACACCGTGATGATCGAGACCGGAGCTGGTGCGGCGTCGCGCATTGCAGACGAGGAGTACGAGTCGGTAGGCGCACAGGTCGTCTTCAGCAGTGAAGAAGCGTACAAGCGAGCGGACATAGTCACACGCGTGGGCGTTCTCACCGCCGACGATCTCGATCTACTGAAGGAAGGCTCGGTGATTTGCGCGTTCCACCACCTAGCCATGTCCCCACGGGCGGTGGTCGAGCGCTTGATGGAGTTGAAGGCGACGATCATAGCCTACGAACTGATTCAGGACGAATACGGCAACTACCCCGTGCTGTTGCCGTTCAGCGAGATGGCGGGACAGATGGCAGTCCACATCGCCGCCAACTGCCTCACCACCCGTCCGGGCGGTCGGGGGATCCTGCTCGGCACGGTGCCGGGAATCCCAGCACCAACAGTCTTGATACTTGGTGCGGGAATCGTGGGCCGCACAGCTGCCCGCTATGCACAGGCAAATGGAGCGCGGGTAATCGTGCTGGACGAGAACCTGGATAAGCTCCGCAAGGTGAGCCTGGAGTCGAGGGGCGAGGTCGAGACTTTCGTTGCTGGCGCGGATCGATTGGACAAGCTCACTGCGGTTGCGGATGTGGTCATCGGTGCCGTGCTCATTCCCGGGACCAAGGCTCCCTTCCTGGTCACCGAGGACATGGTCAAGGCAATGAAGAAGGGTAGCGTGATCGTGGACGTGTCGATCGATCAGGGTGGCTGCGTGGAAACGAGTCGACCTACCACGATCGACAAGGCCACGTTTGTGGTACACGACGTCGTACACTACTGCGTGCCGAACATGACCGCAAACATCGGTCGTACGGCGTCACGCGCGCTGGCCGACGCACTACAGCCGTACCTGATGAGCATAGAGGACAAGGGACTCGCCGGCGCACTACGGGATGACCCCGGGTTCGGTGAGGGGGTGTACCTGTACGAAGGCCATATGGTTAACAAGAAACTGGCAACAACTCTGGGTATCGACGCTGTACCGTTGCGCCAGCTCACGAGCGGAGGCAAGTAACCGTGAACTGGCTCAATGACTACAACGAGAAGCTACGGACCGCTGAAGCAGCGGTCAGCCTCATCAAGAGCGGGGACCGTGTCTACTACGGTGGCAACGCCGCGATTCCCCAGACCCTGGTACGAACGCTGGCACAGCGCAGTGAGGAACTCGAAAACGTGCAACTGAATCACGTTCTCCTCATCGGTGACGATCCGCTGTCCGCACCCGGTATGGTAGGCAAGTTCCGGCACAATTCACTGTTTGTGGGACCGGCAGATCGCAAGGCCGTGAATGATGGGCGCGCCGATTACGTACCGATCGTCCTACACCAGATTCCTCGCCTGTTCCGAGAAGGCATCGTTCCACTCGATGTCGCGATGATACAGACCTCACTACCAGACGAACACGGATTCATGAGTCTGGGTGTCGAGGTGTTGGCATCCGTGGCAGCGTGCCAAACGGCAAAGGTCGTCATAGTGCAGGTCAACGAGAAGATGCCCCGTGTGCTGGGGGACTCGTTCCTGCATGTCAACAGAGTCCAGGCAATCGTGGAAGCCACGGAGCCTCTACCTACGTTGGACCCCAAGCCCGCAACCGCGGTCGAGC
>JAUVRV010000250.1 GCA_030597435.1 Gemmatimonadales bacterium
CAACGTGTGCATGATGACGTTCACCTGGTTCGTTACACTGAAGGGCAACAGCCAGATGATCAGGCCTGTCAACGTCTCAAACACGAGCAGGCCCGCCACAACGATTAGCAGCACGTGTTTCCATTCATTAGCTTTTGAAATGGTCACTGCGGTACCAGTCATGATCACTTCCCTCTTGTTCAGCTTACGTCAGCATTCTTGTGTGGGCAGATACTGTCTGACTGCAATGCACGAATGGACTTTCTCAACGCAATCAATGAGATCTCAGGCTGTTAACGGGTTCAGTGGATGGACGGCGGGTATGGGACTTACTGAACTCCCGAATCTGCACTGCCAGCGCGTCAGACAGGGTCTGACGACAGCGATTATGAAGCTTCACCAGTAGAACGTTAACACTTCATGAAACAAACGTGAAGCTGCATCTCGGCAGCTGGATCCTCAGCACCTGGACATTGCCTCTAAGTATCTCATCTGTAATGCTTTGCCGAATCTGGAGCAGGTTCAGCCGGCAGAATTGCCCGCCGGCAGTAGGCGAGGTAAATGTACGCTTCGCCTGGATACTGTACCTGTGCGGTATTTGTTCGGGTCTTGGGGTGAGTGGGTCGGCTGATTAACGCGGTCTTGCGTCAATGGGCCGTGACTCGTGATATTTTTAAGCTGTTCTCGAATAGGGACAGGGCACGGCGGTATCGTCTAGGGGACCAGGACGCAGCCCTCTCAAGGCTGAAACACGGGTTCGAATCCCGTTACCGCTATCACGTCCAACTCGGAAGCCTCGTTTCGGGTTCCGGGTTCTTGGCCCCCATCGTCTAGCGGTAAGGACACCACTCTTTCAAGGTGGTGACAGGGGTTCGACTCCCCTTGGGGGCGCTTCTTCTCCCCCCCATCTCCCCCCCTGGATCGAGAGAGGGCAGCAGAGGCAGGGTGGGGCAGTGGGAGGAATACTGCTGGCTGCCCCATACTTCTCCTGCCCCTCCTGCATCTATTGCATCTCCTGCATCCATACCTTCAGCTCGGAGCTATGCCAGCTGCTTCCGAGGCTCCATTTTGGCCAGCCGGTGCAGGTTCTTGCCGAACCTGATCGCTAGCGTTGTCAGCATCGCGATTACCAGCAGCACGGCCACGGTGTTGCCGAGCAGGTTGATGATCCACACAGGCACCTGCTGCGCCTGCGGTGCCAACACGAACAGTGTGTTCAACGCGATCAGCATTATTCGCGCTTCGGTCGGTCCGAAGATCCCGTATGCCAACTTGAACACCCCGAACACCTGAGACTCGAGATACACGTTGATCGACAGCGTCAGATAGAGCACCACCAGCAACATGGCGATCGGAAAACTCATGAATGGTGATAACCCTATGCCTATGCCAATCGCCACCGTCGAAAACGCGTCCACTATGTGGTCCAAGTAGTACCCGTAGCGCGGGCGCTCAGCCTTGCGGACTCGCGCCAGGGTTCCGTCAAGGCTGTCCCCGAACCAGTTGACCACCAGCATTGCGCTGGCGAACCAGAGCCAACGCAAGTCGAAACCGGAGACTCCGTAAGCCACTGCCGCTCCCAGGGAGGCCAGCACGCCGAGCGCGGTCAAGTGATTCGAGTTGATGGCGCGCGGCAATCGGGCCGCAATCCACCAGAGCAGCTTCTTCTCCGGCTTAGCCAGCAGGAATGTCAGTTCTCTCTTTGCCGTTGCCATGGTATCAACCTCACCAAAGGGACTAGAATTAGTACTGCGAACACTGAGGCCAGTATCCAGGTTGGGATGTTCACAACCACTCCGAGCCATGCCAGAAGCACGTATCGGGGGAACCGACCAACTGCCACTGCGGCGACGTATCGGCCCAGGGGATAGCCTCCCGCGAATGCCATCGCTTTGAACGGCCACGATGGCAGTGGAGTCAGCCCCGAGACCGCGATGATCGCGAACGGTGCTTTGCCGAACCAACCGCGCATCTTGCCGATAAGACCAGATGTCATGGTCCTGCTCGAGGACACTCGGTCGAGCACCGGGACAAAGACCCGATGATCGACTGCCGAGGCCACTATAGTCCCGGCGGTGGCAACCGCCGCAGTGATCCACACGCCAACCTGTGCTCCGTACCAGATGACCACCGGCTCGTGTGGCACCACAGCCAGCGCCACGTTTGAGACGAACGCGTAAAAGAACAGAATCAGCATGCCCAAACTTCGCTGGGCAGGCTCAAGGGTGAGTCAAGTTGTTGGGGGAGAATAAGATAGGCCCAGTAGCAATGGGGATTTCGAGGCGGTCCAGGATTCAGTTGTGGGGGGAACAGGGAACGGGGAACGGTGAGCCCGAAGAGGAATCAGGTACTTCGACTGTCTGACGGGTGGTGCCTGGGTTCATCCTTGACTGGTCCCTTCCCCCTTCCCCCTTCCCCGTTCCCCGTTCTCACAGCACTCCTACAGCCGCGACTCCCACCCACACGCTTCTACCGGCACTGTCCACTCCGCTGGCATGGGTGCGATAGAGCCTGTCACCGAGGTTGTCCAAGCCCGCCGTTACGACTACCCGCGGTGTGATCTCCGCTCCTGCGCTCAGTCCCTGAACGAAGAACCCCTCTGTCCCACACAATCCTGGGGTCGCCTGCATGAACTCGGGGCAGATACGAGGATCGGTCTGGTCCCGCAGGCCGAGGCGATTCTGATGCATCGCCCAGTTCAGGCGGTAATCGACCCAGAACTTGCTGTTCTTGGAAGTCCAGCGGATCCCGGCGCTTCCTCCCAGTGGTGGAATCTTCGACATTGGTGTCTCGATGCCGGCACCGTCGGTTTGGTCACCCCGCGTGTAGAGCAGGGTTGCCCGCCCCTCGACCGGGCCCATGCGCACTACAGCCTCGGCCTCCAGTCCTCCCATGCGGGCGGTACCGACGTTCTGTCCCGTGAAGATCCGCTCTCCATTGAACAACGTGTCGCCCTGGAAGGACCCCGGCACACGGTCAATGAAGTCGTGGATCCGAGTGTAGTAGACCGTGAGCCCGAACGCCCCTTCGTTACCGGCGTAGCGGATTCCCAACTCTGTGCTGAGCGATCGCTCGGGTCTCACGTCGACGTTGGGAAGCACCTGTCCGGAGGGTATGGGGCCCACGTTGGTGAGATCGTACAGATTGGGGGCGCGAAACCCCTCGGCCAGACGGAACGCGATACTCCACTCGTAGATGGGATGGAAGACGATACCGAGCTGTCCGGTGAGGTTCGAGCTGGTGTTCTCTACACGACCTCCGAGCTCAGTACCTACGTCGGCCGCGTTGTGGAACGTACCCCACCGACCGCCGAGCGAGAGACGCACCTGCTGCAATACAGCCCAGTCTGCTGCCAGGAAGAGCCCGGCCCTGCTGGACGTGGCGCCATCGGGGAACCGGCCGGTCTTGATGAATCCGGTGTTTGTCTGACGGAGCAGCTCCTGGGACTCCCCGCTGTTCAGGTCAGTCACGGAACCGTGACTCTTCAATTGATCGCGATAGAAGTCACCGCCCCAAGTAAGGTCGATGGTACGCTGGCCCAGTGGGAACTGACTCGATCCCATTATTGCGAGTCCCGGGGTGAACACGTCGTCGCGCCAGTGAGTCAGACTGGAGTCGCGCACACCCGGTTCCAACAGCTTGATGCGATTGCGGCCTTCGCGTTGGACGGCAAGGCTGGCTGTCGCCTCCAGGCTCTTCACAGCGCGCGAATCGGGTGAGAATCTGTAGCGGACGTAGCCCAGTTGGCGTGTCTGGGGGCTGAACGTGTGCTCCCAGTCTCGGCCGGGCACAGGTGCGCGGAAATCAACGTAGCGATCGTACCGGGGTACGTCGGACATCTTGAAGTGCTGCAGGTTCGCCTGCAGGAGGTGTTCTTCTCCGGCCGACAGGCTGAAATCAGCATCGACCCCGGCCACGTCGAATCCAGTGGGGTCCTGCGGAGCCAGACCACCGCCAGGCCTCAGGTCTCCGGCGGTTCCCAGCGAGCCACCGATTCCGAAGCTCCAAGTCGATCCCTGAGCGCCACCGGAGATCCGGCCCCTGTAGCTCTCGTTGGCGCTCATGGCTCGGCCGGCTACTCGAACACTGCGCTTGCCCGCATTGGGGTGCGATTTCGTGATGATGTTGATTACGCCGCCCTGAGCGTCGGAGCCATAGAGCACGGAAGCGGGCCCGCGGATTATCTCGATCCGCGCGATAGTCTCGGGATCGATAGTGGCGAGGTACTGGCCCGGGCCATCACGGTAGGTGGCGTTGTTGAGGGGAATCCCGTCTACCAGCAGGAGCACCTGGTTCCCGATTAGTCCACGCAGAACGACGGCGCCCTGACCCGCAGAGGTTTGTTGCACATGGACGCCAGCAACGTCACGCAGAAGATCGGCTGCGACCGTTCCACGACTGATGTTGCTGACCCTGGGCTCGATATATGAAATGGCCAGCGGTTGGTCGAGTAGCTCGGTCTCTCCGATGCGTGTGGCCGACACCACAACCCGACTCATCTTGATGATGGTGTCGACGGTCGAAGTGTCCTGCTGTGCCATAGCAGGTGTCACAACCGCCAAGCCTATTGCGAATAGACCATTCATGGCTGCCAAAGGTAGTTGATAAGATCCGGTAACTGTGAACGCCGACGATAGACCATTGTGGTACCGAGCATTAGTACCACTTAGAACCTCCGCTGTTCCACAACTGTGGCGCCTGGAATTGGGTCGGTCAATGCGGTAGGTCGCGTGACGGGCATCACACAGAAAGCCCGGTCGGCCAGCTTCGGGTGCGCTATGCTCTGCCCTCGGTACGGAGCAGGTCTGCGGCCGTGCAGCCGCGGTCACCTTGACGAAATTCGACCGAGCGTTCAAATTTTGAATAGTCGTTCAAACTCTGGCAGCGGAGTGAGATCATGCCCGATGGAGGTGCCCACGCAGCCGTGTCGCCGCACGTTCGCGAAAAGCGGCAACGTCGGCGCGCCGAGATACTGCATGCAGCTCTCCGCGCGTTTCGGGAGCAGGGGTATCACGCCACCACCTTGGACGACATCGCCGAACACTTGAGTCTGCGAAAGACCGCGCTCTATCACTACTTCCCCGACAAAGAAGCAATCCTCTACGAATGTCATCGAGAGTCACTGGCTGAACTCGATCGTCTGATGGGGGATGCTCGCAAACGGTTCCACAGCGCCACCGAGAGGCTGGCACATGTCATCCGCGAGCATGTGCGAGTCATGAC
>JAUVRV010000042.1 GCA_030597435.1 Gemmatimonadales bacterium
ACGGTAGCTCTGCTGGTACTTACTCTCACCGGAAATGTTGGATGGATACGTGACAATCACACGGCCTTTTCAATCCTACTCGGCGTAGGGGTCTGGCTGGTGTTCAGTTTCTTCGCGTTCATGCAGGATTTCCAACGGCTATACATGCTTGGCGCCCTGTTCGCAGCCGCAATCACGCTCACCGAGCTGTTGGATAGCCCGATTCCCATTCTGGTCGCGGGGGTCGCGGCCTGTATCTCCGGCTTGATTCTGCTCAAGCGTTTCTTGCGGCGGTATCCGCTACCGACCGAAGCAGAGTTGGGAAGCAACGGATGACTGATGACAAGAGAGGAATCGAGTCGCTGGTCAACATCGACCGGCTGATTCACGAACCGGCGAGATTGATGATCATGACGTATCTGTACGTCGTGGATGGTGCCGACTTCCTCTTCCTTGTACGGCAGACGGGTTTGACGTTGGGTAACCTGTCGTCACACATGGGCAAGTTAGAAACCGCCGGGTATGTCGACATCGAAAAGAAATTCATCGGCAAGAAACCACACACGATGCTCCGACTCACCGAACAGGGACGTGCTGCGTTCAATGAATACCGCAGAAGCATGGAGAGGTTGCTCGGAGAACTGGAGATGCCAGACGCGGCACAAGCTGATCAAATCGAGGTGTGAGTAACATGGAACTTCGCAACACGATTTGCCTAACGCTAACGGTCCTGCTGAGTGCCGCCACTAACCACAAGGTCACCGCGCAGTGGAAGGGCACGGTTAGAGACAGTGCTGGCGTAACGATCGTATCGAACACCGATCAGGGCAGCTGGAATTCCTCAACTCGATGGCGCATGGAGGAAGAATTGAGGATCGGAGTAGCAGAGGGCGATCCGAATTATCAGTTCGGCCGGATCGGCTGGATTACCGTCGGATCCGATAGAACCATCTATGTCCTCGACCAGCAGGGCCAACACGTGAGAGCTTTCTCGTCGGAAGGCCAATATCTGAACACCTTCGGTGGTTCCGAGGCTGGGAGCTTCCCTCTAGATCTACAGAAGGGTCTCCCCACTGTATGGAAGGGTACGTCAACTGGAGTGGTAGCTTGCCAGGTTCGTCCACTAAATCTGCCCCAGCCGACCGTGGTCGCTGCAACTTCCACGCGAGACACAACGGACGCGATCGTGTTGTACGACACCAAAGGCTCTGCAATCGATACCGTCTTGAAGTTTCCCTCTGGCAAAACGCTGAACCTCGGCGGTAGTAACCCCGAAATAAACCTCTACTCCCCAGAGCCCGTGTGGCACCTGGCCGATGACATGAAGATCCTCTTTGGAGTGAACGACAACTATCGCATTTGGGTGTACTCCGCAGCCGGAGAGCTGGAGCGGATTATCGAGATGCCGTTTGAGCATGTACCCGTCGGCGAACGGGACAAGCGTCTCATCATGGAGTTCTTGGAGGAGGCTTGGGTGGATGCCGGAGTGCCACCAAGCGCACTACCGCGGCTCCGATCCTTCGTTCGCTTTGGAGGATTCATTCCCGCCTTCGCCACTGCCCAGACTGGCCCAGCAGGTACGATCTGGGTGCAACACTCACAACCGGCTTCTGAGCTGAGCGACGAGGAATTGGAGGGCTATAACCATTTAGAGGCGTCGGGTGCCCCTGAGTGGGACGTGTTCGACACAGATGGGAAGTTCCTCGGGGTCGTCACCATGCCACCACGGGTAGCTCCAAGGTTATTCCGGGGAGACAGAGTGTACGGCGTGGCGCGTGGTGAGTACGACGTGCAATACGTGGTGCGGTTGCGTATTGTCGGGATATAGCCAAGACCATCACTCGCTGCGTCTGAATCGATCTTCCCGTCGCAACAGGTCCTGGTAGGCTTTCGGAGTATTCAGTTGGTCGACTACCGCTGAATCATCGACCGGGACCTGCAGCACCCTGTCAGGCCGGGCTCGCACGACCCCCCTGGCCCCTTCGTCATCGGGGATAGCTAGCAGCTCTGCAAACACCGGTCGGCCGAAGATCACGGGGTGGCCGCGGTGCTCCTCGTAGTGCGGCACTACGATGTCAGCCTTGCCCAGCTTGAATCCGTCGATCAAGACTCGCACGGTCTCCACCGCGACGTGGGGAAAATCCACGGGCCACACTAGCAGGCCATCGACCGGGTGACCCTGAACCTCTCTCACGGACGCCCTGATCGACCCTATCGGCCCAGCATCCATATCGTCGTTGTGAATCACCTTCACATCGTGCAAGTCGTGATCGGACAAGATGTTATCAGAGGCAGCGCCAACCACTACAAGCCGCTGAACGCCGAGTGCCTCCGTTGCATCCAAGATGGTTTGCAGAAACGTCCTATTGTGGAACTTGAGGAGAGCCTTGGGGAAGCCCATGCGCGACGAAGTGCCCGCCGCGAGAATTGTGGCTGTAATCATCTAAAGATCTTACATTGGTGGCCCCCGTTCAGGGAGGGAGCAATGGCTATCCGTCCAGTTCGCCTATTGGGCGATCCAGTCCTACGCAGTGAGTGTGAGCCGATCAAGCAACCACGATCGCCAGCCGTGAGGCTCGTGGCCGACGATTTGCGGGAAACGCTGCGCGATCTCAGGGCGCGGCACGGCTTCGGCAGCGGACTCGCAGCACCTCAGATCGGCGCCCCCATGCGTCTCATCTACATCGAGACCGACGAGCCGCTCTATCTCGTCAACCCGCAGGTCCTCGACATCGGGACCGATGACTTCTTGGTGTGGGATGACTGCTTCTCCATACCCGACCTACTGGTTCGAGTCCAGAGAGCATACGACATCCATGTCGGGTTCCAAGATCTCCTGGGCCAACGCCAGAAGATCGAGGCCGAGGGTGCCATGGCCGCGTTGCTGCAGCACGAGATCGATCACCTCGACGGGGTCCTCATCGTGGACCAACCCTCGGGGCTCGATGCGTTTTGTCAGCGCCAGGAGTGGAAAAAGCACCACGCCAACAACGGGCAGTACGGAGAGCCGCATGCGCGCAGGGGGCCGTAGGGCCCCCGGGGTCACTGCTGCGGTTTCAGCGCCCAGAGCACGTTGATGATCACCCAACGGCCATCGAACTTGCCTAGCTGCAAGTAGTCGATCCAATCCCGGGCCACAATCTTCACAACGGCAGCACCTCCGTAGACGTCGAGGATCGTCAGATCCTTCTGTTGCTCGTCCTTAGGTGTCTGCTTGCCGTATCCACCTTTGGTAGCCTCTACCAGCTGCTCGGCGGTCATGTGGCTCAGTGAGCTGGAACCGTCTTGGCCTGTGCGGACGATCCGCTTGGCAAGGTCCGGATGCAGCGCCCGCTCCATCCTTTCAGCATCACCGGCGTACCAGCCCTCGATGTAATCCAACGCCGTAGCCCTAATGGCGGCCGAGTCGGTTGCCGATTGGGCGTGTATGGTTGAAGCAAGGGCGACGAGCCCCGTTGCCAACACCACGGCTGTCGTTCGCATGAAAACCTCCTGTTCTCTTATCGCGACCCGCTACTAATGCCTACCGCATGACAAGCGTGTAGGTTTCAGCTCCTGTCCGAATAGAACAAGCTCGGGCCCGGATGGCACCGTGGCCTCGGCACCTCGAGCGAGCATGCACTCAAGTCGGCATAGCGTCACCGTAGCATTACTGATGCGACACCGACCTTCGACTTGGACGTCGTAAGTCATTCCTTGACAACAGATAGGCGGCGTTTGTTCCAAAGTGGTGTCGCTGTGTGGAAAAACGATCGGGTACACAACGCGCTCGCCGCGGTCAGCCGATCCATAATGACGGCTTTTAGATATCGGCTTCACTGGCGATGTTTCACCATTGCCCGTGGGAAAGAAACCGCCAACTAGCTCACCTCAGCTAATCGCTGATGCAGACGACCTGAAACGGCTGGTGGACCGGCTTGCGCAACAGAAGCGCATCGCGCTGGACACCGAAGCAGCCTCGTTTCACCGCTACGTAGATCGGGTCTATCTGATCCAGCTTGGATCGGATGTCGAGACAGTGCTAGTCGATCCTCTAGCCGTCGACGACCTGAGTTCGCTCGGTCAACTCCTCAAGGAGCCCACCATCGAGATCGTGCTACACGACGCGGACTACGATCTCCGAATCCTGAACCGCGACTACGGGTTTACTGCGCGCTCACTTTTCGACACCAGAGTCGCAGCACAACTCGCCGGGGAGCCAGCGGTGGGATTGGGCGCACTGCTGGAAAAGCACTTCGGCGTCACCCTCAACAAGAAGCTCCAGCGCGCGGATTGGTCGCGCCGGCCACTGACACCTGAAATGATCGAGTACGCAGCGGCCGACGCCCGTTACTTGCCACCGTTGCGCGATCGACTCGAAAGCCAGCTAGAGCGGGAAGGACGTCTCGAGTGGGCACGCGAGGAGTTCCGCCTCCTGGAAGAAATCAGGTGGAAGCAGCCGGCAAAGAACGCTGAGGCATATCTGCGCGTGAAGGGCGCCAAGGCCCTGCCGAGGAGATCGCTCGCCGTTTTGCGAAACGTGTTCGAGTGGCGGGAGGCGGTCGCCAAGGATCTGGATAGAGCTCCGTTCAGGGTACTGGGAAACACGGCACTGCTTGCAATTGCCAGAGCGGCACCTCGCAGTCTGAGTCGTCTCAAGGCTGTTCCCGGAGTTCCCGCCTCCGCCGTAGCCCGATACGGAGCGAACCTGGTACAAGTGGTGAAGCAGGGGATAGCAGTACCCCAAGCGGAGCTACCGGTCGTGAAGCGACGGGCTCGCCCAGAACACGACCACGCCTATGACAAGAGGCTCGAGCTATTGAAGAACCTGCGCAACCGCAGGGCCAAAGATGTCGGGATGGAATCGGGAATGCTGTGTCCCAACGGGACCCTGCAGGCCGTCGCTCGTGCTACTCCGACCACCGAGAAGCAGCTCTCCAAGGTGAAGGAGCTGCGTGAATGGCAGGCAGAGGTGCTGGGTAAGCAGGAGATTGTCGCGGCTATGCAGGGCGCAAACTCAGAAGCCTAGATACGCACGCAGCTTGGGGTCCACCCGCTCGGGTGACCAAAACGGCTCCCACACCAGCTCCACTGACACCTTGTCCACTCCCTCCAAGTCGCGAACCGCAGCGTCAGCTTGTCCAACCAGTTGGCCGGCGGCCGGACATCCGGGTGACGTGAGCGTCATCTCGACCAGGACATCCCCACCGTTTACGTCGATAGTATACACGAGACCGAGGTCCACGATATTGAAGCCCAGTTCGGGATCAACGACCGTTCGCAACGCATCGCGGACTGTGTCTGCATCTACTGCCATCTAGCCCTCCTTGGCTGCCACCCCATCAAAGTAACCGCGCGCGTACCGGGATGAGGCCTGGCTCTGCCCCGTCCTAAAGCAAAGCGTCTCCACTCCTGCTCCCCACCGGCCCGTGTGTGCGCGCAATCCAGGCGTACACCCTCGCGGCCACGGGCATGATCCCCGGCAGGCTCATGACGGCCCTGGGAATCGAACCACCCGGCAAGTAAGCGAACGTCTCGCGAACCGCGGCTGCTCCGGCAAAGACGGCACCATCGGGCCGAACTAGATGCACGGCCATGGCGAGTTCCTCGCGCTTTCTACCGGATAGCTCGGCGGCCTTGGCATCCTGAAGTGGCAGGTAGCGCAGCCTCTTGCGACGATCCCAAGATACCACTCGCCCGACCCACCGTCTGCAGAAGCTGCAATCGGAGTCGAATATGAGAGTCGGTCTGTTGCGGACCCCTGACGATCTGCCAACAACCCCTTCGCTCAGCATCGCTTGCGGATCTTGGCTCCGATAACCACCGAGGAACACTCCTCGGCCCTCAATGCCACGGCGGCATCGGCGATCCTACCCCTGATTGCTCGCAGCGTACTGATGGAGCGCCGCGTCCTGGGAGCATAGACTCGGTTCGTCAGAACGATCACGAATAGATC
The DNA here is from genome assembly GCA_030597435.1 of Gemmatimonadales bacterium. Classification (GTDB taxonomy): domain Bacteria; phylum Gemmatimonadota; class Gemmatimonadetes; order Gemmatimonadales; family GWC2-71-9. The sequence continues at coordinate 5,915 of JAUVRV010000042.1, forward strand.
GCGACTGGGATCGATCCAGATCGAGGTGCCCGTGTATCCCCCGTGCCCAAACGCGCTGTCTGATAGCAGCCGACCGGTGTGCCCTTCCTCGGTCGTGTCGTTCATTTCCCAGCCGAGCGACCGATGTCGGTACCCGCGCTGAGTGAACATCTGTACCGTCTGTGGACGGAACAGCTGCACCCCGTTCGCGTCCCGACCTTGGTTCAAATACATCTGAGCGTATCGTGCCAGGTCCATTCCTGTGCTGTAGAGACCCGCATGCCCCGACACACCGCCGAGCCGCACCGCGTTTTGGTCGTGTAGCTCACCCGCGATCACGTAGCCCCGCCACAGACCGACCGGTGCAATCCGCGGCCTCGAGTCACGCGGCGGTCGGAATCTGGATTGAGTCATCCCGAGCGGTTCAAAGACCTCTCTGGCTGCATACGCATCGAGCGACAAGCCGGACGCGCTCTCCACCACCCAACCCAGCAGCATGGCATTGAGATCACTGTACTCCATGCGTGAACCTGGTGCCCAGCGGAGTGCTTCGGTTACCACCAGACGGCGCGCTTCTTCCGCGGTGGCGGCCCGGTCGTTGAGGGGCAGAAAGGCTCTCAGGCCTGACCTGTGTTCGAGCAGGTGGCGCACCATAACCTGCTCCTTCCCCTCCCCGACGAAATCGGGCAGGTAGCGCTGCACCGGCACATCCAAATCGAGCTGCTCCGCCTCGACCAGTCTCATGACCGAGGCCGTTGTTGCGACTACTTTCGTCAGCGACGCGAGGTCGTAGATAGTGCTGTCAGCGCTTGGCACGCGGCTGTCGGTCGAGTAGGTGAAGTGTCCATAACCCCTGGCCAACAACACGGTGTCTCTCGTACCGACCACGACTACGGCGCCGGGGAACGCCCCGACGCGGATCCCATCGGCCACGGCATCGTCGATATCGGCCAGGGCTCCGGTCTGGAACACGAACAAGAACGCAAGGATGAACGACATTGGCTCTCCGATGCCATTATTCTAGTGCACCTACACGAGACAACCAAACACACTCGGACAAAGAGGAGTCCAATGCGACGGCATGAGTGGCTCTTATTGGCGGCAACCGCCGCGGCAACACCTACGGGACCGGTGGTGGCCCAAGTACAGATCGACACGCTGGCACTCAGAGCCCACACCTATTTCTTGGCGCACGACCTGTTGCAGGGCAGAGCGACAGGCACCGTAGGAGCCGAGCTGGCGGCGCTATACATTGCCGGTCAGTGTCGCGCGTTGGGGCTTCTGCCCGGCGCGGCTGACTATCTGCAGACGGTGGGACTCGAGGAGTCCACGGTGAGCGGCGCAACGGTCCTGCGGGTGCGTCAGAACATGCGGGAGACCGATTTCGGTTACCCCGACGATTTCACTCCTGACGTGGGGACCCGTAGTACCCTGGTCGACTTCTCAGGACCCGCTGTTTACGTAGGACCCGCAGGTGATCTCCGAGTAGAATCGCTGAGGGCCCTCGACTTGGATGGGGCGGTTGCGGTGGTCGCGGGTGCACGAGCATCAGCCGCCGCGGCCGAAGCTTTGAAGGAGATGGGGGCAGTCGGCATCGTGCACCTCCTGGGTGACACGGGGACGTTCGACCTTTACAGACGCAGTAGGGGAAAGACCCGCTTGTACCACAGCGATTCAACCGTGCGGTCCTCGTTCCTGGGCGCTCTCCCCTCCGTCCTGGCGAGCCCCCGACTCTCCTATGAGCTGGTGAGCGGAACGGCCCTCGCTCGGGGTGAGCCGATGGAGCCGGCACCGCTGGGCCGGGCGATCTCGTTCGAGATACAGCTAGACCGCAGGGCATTCGATGCCTCCAATGTGGCATGTGTCTCACCAGGCCACGACCCACATGCCCGCGACACCGCAATCGTGTTCACGGCCCATTACGATCACCTCGGCGTCGGTGAACCGGATGCCTCGGGAGACGCCATCTACAACGGCTTCTCAGACAACGCAGCCGGTGTCGCAATGCTCCTGGCCATCGCGAAAGCCGTGACGACCGATCCCAACCACCAGTTCAGACATTCCGTCCTCTTCGTGTTCCTCGTGGGCGAAGAGCGCGGGTTGCTGGGCGCAGACTATTACGTCCACGATCCCGTTTGGCCATTGGATCGAACGGAGGCGGTGATCAACATCGACGCGGGTGCCCCACCGGGACTACAGGTCAGCTGGCGCCTGGCCGGAGTGGATTCAACGGGGCTGGGTGAACTGGCAATTGCAGCGGCCGCCGAACGTGGGTGGAGCATCACAACCTCACCCCCTCGTGCAAACTCCGATTATTACCCGTTTGTGCGAGAGGGGGTACCGGCGGTCTTCATTATCCCCGGACCGGATCCGTTCGAGGGACTTTCGGCAGACAGCACGGCTGTCCTACGCCAGAGATGGGATTACTACCACAAGCCGGGCGATCACTGGACTGAGGATTTCCCGTTCACTGGCATTGCGCGCTATGCAGAGTACGGCTACCTGATCGCAGAGGCCGTGGATACCAACTCGACCCCACTACCCCGGCCTGAGCGGCGCTAGTCTAGGGGTCCCGAACAGATCCTGGAGGCAGCGCATAGAGCAACCGCGCGGAGCGGCGGTCGCGGGGGGTGAGGTCGTAAACCGATGTGGCTGGGTACATGAGATCATCAGGATCATCCGAGTGGCCCAGGCCGAGTAGATGCCCGATTTCGTGAAGCGCAACGGTGTACGCCGCGTCACGGGACACCGTGCGCCCGTCATTCACATGAGTCGCGATGGTGAGCAGGCCCCGCACCAGCCAACCGTCCGGATCCCACATCACATCGGCCTGACCGGTGCGCCGGATGGGAAACGATTCGATCCAATTCACCAAAACCTCGGCCTGGGCGGAGTCACGCACGAATTGGAACACCACGGGAATCGCCCCTACCCGTTCCCACCGCGTGAACGCTTCTCTCACGGCACCGCGCAGGTCTTCCGAGTAACCGGGCACGGTCCCCACGGGCAGAAAAACGGTCAGTGGCTCGGTGGAACGGTTGCGCCAGCGCTTGAGGATCGAATCACCTTCGGAAAGTGCAAACCCCAAATAGGTATCGGACTCGGCTATCCGGCGGCGAATGCTTCTGCGTAAGGCCCGGACGCTCGCGACATTGCTGGAGCCGCTCTGGGCGGACGGTTGTTGCGATCGGCCTGCCTCGGAATTGGACTGGCCGCCTCGACGACTGAGGCCAAACGCCATTAGCAGCGTCACAACAACCAGGACTCCCACAAGTGACGGTCTCATGAGTCTAATATGCCGGATCCCGTGTCCCGGATGCCAATCACGGGTGGCTGGCGCCTGAGGCTTGCTACGCCTATCATTCTAACCCGTTGAAACACAGTAACATTCGCTAGTTGTGATAACGTGATCCTGAAGCTGCAATCAGACTGTCTCATGGGCGGGATCGAGCAAGACGCTGAGGAAGAATCGGCATGATCACGCCACCCGCCGGCTTAATAGTCAGATATCGGGCACTGATCCTGGTGTTTTGGGCCATTGCCGCCGTGGTAGCGTTTCCTCGCGCGTCACGGATGCAGGACTCGCTCTCGGTCGAGGGAAAACGGCTGAATCGGTCTGAGTCGGGAACCGCGTCTGAGTTGATCCGCGACGCGTTTCCTGAACCGGTCGGCGATTTCTTTGCGATAACAGTATCGGGCCCACTGCCGATCGATAGCGCACCCACACGCGAGCTCGTAGAGGTTATCAGCGACGCTGCGTTTGAGTTGCCATACATAACGCGTGTGATTTCTTATCTCACGGTGCAGGACTCCACACTGATAAGCGACGACCGGACGATGACTTTCGTCCTCGCAACGGTGGAGCCACACACCGAAGTGAGCCCTACCAACTACGTCCCCGAGTTTCGCGACAAGGTGCACACCGCTGCCAACCGACTACCGTGGAGTGACGACTACGAAGTCCTAGTGACCGGCCGACCCGCGTTGGACTACGATGTGCGCACGGTCAGCAAGGAGGACACGAGATCAAGCGAACGGAAAGCGTTGCCGTTTTCAGCGGTGGTGTTGATTCTCGCGTTCGGTGCGCTGGTTGCCGCGGTATTGCCATTGGCGGTTGGAATTCTGGCGATCGTATACAGTCTGGCACTGGTCCAAATCGTCTCTTTGTTCTACCCGATGTCGGTCTTCGTACTCACGATCATATCCATGGTAGGGCTGGCAGTCGGGATCGACTACTCCCTTCTCATCGTCACGCGTTTCAGAGAGGAGCTGAATCGGGGTCGTGGCAAGCGAGACGCGGCGGCACGGAGCATAAAGACGGCGGGGAGGGCGGTAGTCACCAGCGGACTGACAGTGGCAGTGGGATTCGCCGCACTCTTGGTGACACCCATTACCGAAACGCGGTCGGTAGGAATAGGTGGTCTGTTCGTAGTTACGGCAGCTGTGCTGCTCGCCGTAACGGCCCTGCCGGCGGCATTGTCGTACATGGGAAGGGCCGTCGACATTCCGCGAAAGTTGGCGCGCAGATTGGCTTGGTATCACGCGCCAACCGGCTGGGAACGATGGGCGAGATCGCTGGTCTATCACCCCTGGCGAGCCATCATCATGGGCGGGCTCGCAGTCGCCTTGATCACATGGCCGTTGCTGCACATCAAGATCGGACTACCGCGGTCAGGCTGGTTCCCCGCCAACACGGAGTCAACCAACGGTCTCGAAGCACTGCAAGAGATGGGAGCGGGCGGCTCACTCCAGCCGGTGCGGATCATCGTACGGGTGCCTGAAGGTGAACGGGTGGTTGGTTCCAGCTATCTACGGCCCTTGATGCGGCTGTCCGACTCGATCCGGGCCGATGCCAGAGTTGCACAGATACGCAGCGTAGTCGATTTCCAACCGGGGATGTCCACGCTGGCCTATACCATGTTCTACGGCAACATCGAGTCTGCTCGTGCCCGAGCCCCTGAGTTCTTCTCGGCGTACCTCTCAGAGGACAACCGCACGACACTGCTTGACGTTACCCTCTCGGACACAACGTCGTTTGCGAGTTCGATGGACGTCGTACGCCGCATCCGCACGATCCGATCGGAGACCCCAGGTCTCGATTCCGCTGAGGTCCTTGTAGGCGGTTTTGCGGCCGCCAGCGTAGACCTACAGGACGACCTGTTGGGTCAGTTCCCTCTCGTGATCGGCCTGGTTCTCCTGACCACCGTGGTCATGCTGGGTATCGCTTTCAAGTCGATATTGGTCCCGATCAAAGCGGTGATCATGAACTGCTTCTCGGTCCTCGGTGCATTCGGGATGACGGTGTTGGTGTTCCAGCAGGGGGTCGGTGCCGGACTGTTCGGCTTGGACGGACCAACCGAGGCTGTCTACGTGGTGGTCCCGGTGCTCGTTTTTGCGGTCGTGTTTGGCTTGAGCATGGACTACGGTGTATTCCTGTTGGCCCGTATCAAGGAAGCCTACGATCGATCTGGTCGCAACGACCAGGCGACGATTGAG
>JAUVRV010000178.1 GCA_030597435.1 Gemmatimonadales bacterium
GAGTTCGCCAGCACTACAGTCACGAGCGATGGCGACTGGCGAGTCGTGGCCCGGCAGCCTGCGGAAGTGACCAACCAGACGGCCAGCGCCATCCGCAACACCATCTACCTTGCCGCCGGTACGGTCTGTGTGGTGCTGATCCTACTCCTCGCTTGGCTCACGGAGTGGCTGCATCGCCGTGTCACCCAGCCGGTACAGCTTGCTGGTACGGTGGCTCAGCGAGTGGCAGACGGCGATCTGTCGGTCGGTATTATCTCCGCCAGCTCGGGTGCGGCGGAGGTCAGGCACCTCCTCGGGGCCGTGCGCAAAATGGTCGACGCCCTCCGCAAGCTCGTATCCGAGATCCGCACCTCTGCCCAGGACTCCGCCGCCATGGCCGAAGAAATCTCGGCCGCTACGGAGCAGATGTCTGCTTCGACTCAAGAGATGGCCAACACGTGCCAGGACCTGTCGAGCCAGGCGACCGAGCAGGCGGAGATGACCCGCAAGTCGGCCGACGACGCTGGGAGGATCCTAGGGATAACTACGACCTTGGCAGACGGCGCTAAGGTGTCTGCCGAACGAAGCACTGTACTTGCCGCGACGGCCAGTGAACACCGTGAGCGACTGCTCGAAGGTGGCAAACAGTTGGCGCAACTGGCCAGCGACCTGGAGCAAGGCGCGGCCGACGCTGAGCGACTTGCAGTCATGTCCCAAGAGATCCAGCATTTCCTCGCGCAATCCAAAGCCATTGCCACCCAGACCAACATGCTGGCACTCAATGCCGCGATCGAAGCCTCGCGTGCAAGAGGAGGTGAAGGTCGCGGTTTCGCCGTAGTGGCCGACGAAGTGCGCAAGCTCGCCAATCAGGCGGCACGCTCGGCGGCGACGACCTCAGACGTCGTCCGCGGCGTGCTCACTACGGTACAGGAGACCCAGAACCGACTCACAAACCTGGCCCACGCCAGTACCGCTGTGCGCCAAGTGGCCGAGTCGGCTGCCGGAGCGTTGGAGGAGGTTGCTGGAGCAACCGCGGAATCGAGTGCTTGGGGTGATGAGATATCCAGGGCCGCCGGCGAGGTCAACGACCTGGTCGGGGAAATCACCCGGCGCCTACAGTCAATTGCTCACGGCACCGAGTCAGTGGTCGCAGCTTCCGAGGAAATCGCGGCCTCAGCCGAGGAGCAGAGCGCATCGACCGAACAGATCGCAGCGTCTGCTTCGCAGTTGGCCGATGCCGCCGACCGTCTGACCCTGACCGTGGGCTCGTTCAGGCTCGCCGGCGGCACAGAGCGAACCTCCAACCCGGCATTGGAGCCACCAGCGAAGACCACCAACTAGACCGGTACGTGTGAATCACGACCTGGCAGCGCCGACTAGCTCACTCCGGTTTATCGCGCCACTCACATCTCCCACAGCCAAAGCACGTTTCACAGCCTCGCAGACTTCCAGGGAGACCCGCTTCTGGGCCTCCGCGGTCGACGCGGCAAGATGTGGGGTCAGCACAATCTTCTCTGAGGTTCGGAGCGGCGAAGCGGGATCCAGCGGCTCGGACTCGAACACGTCCAGCGCTGCCCCGCACAGTTTGCCCGCGTCAAGCGCCGCCACGAGTGCTACATCGTCGACCAACCCGCCGCGAGCTGTGTTTACCAACACCGCCGTCGGCTTCATCAGGGCGAACCGGGACGCATTCATTATCCGCCGTGTGTCGTCTGTCAGCGGCAGGTGCAGCGTCACGACGTCGGCTCGCCTGAGCGCATCTTCGAGAGACACCAGTGTGACCCGCAGGTCGCTTGCGAGTTGCGGAGATAGATACGGATCGTGGGCCAGCACACGCATGCCGAACGCCTGAGCCAGGCGAACAACGTGTTGGCCGATCCGTCCAAGGCCGAGGGCACTCAGGGTCTTGCCATGCAGCTCCGTACCACCGAACCGCTTGCGATCCCATTGCCCGCCTTGCAGGCTGCTCATGGCCCGCGGTACGTTGCGCAGCAACGCCAGAAGCAATGCCAGCGTGTGCTCCGCGGCGCTGATCGTGTTCGCACCCGGAGTGTTGAGCACCGCAATCCCTGCTTCTGTTGCCGCAGCGACGTCGATGTTGTCCACGCCCATTCCAGCCCGGGCAATGACCTTCAGTTCTGTGGCCAGGGCAATCGTTTCCCTGGTCACCTGAGTACTGGAGCGCACAACCAGAGCATGGGCCTTGCGAAGCTCCTCGGGAAGCCGCTCCGGTCGGTCGACCGTCGAGACGACCGCGAAGTCACCGCCCGAACTCAATAGGTCGAGGCCGTCCTGGTCGATTCGGTCCGCAACCACTACCACATAAGTCACTGTAGTACCCTCTCCAAGACTTGCAGCAGTTCTGTCAACGCGGCCACCGTGTGATCTCCCATATGGCCGATGCGAATGGTCTGCTCCTTCAGGCTGCCATACCCCGAGCCAATGATCCATCCTTCTCTGGCGAGGTCCTTCGCTATCTCACGCCCGTTTCGTCCTTCCGGCACCTCGAGACATGAGATCGTCCATGACCGGCGTTCTTCGCTAGGCAGGTAGGAGAAACCCAGTTCGCCCCCGCGTCCAGCCACCCAGTTCTCTACCGTCTGCCTCATCGCCTCATGCCGGTCCCATCGCGCCTGAATTCCACCGGCCGCGGCAATCCGCTTCAGTTGCTCACTCAGGGCATACAACGTCGATATTCCCGGCGTGTTGGTCGGCTGGAACCTGGCGGCCGCTTCCTGGTACGCTACGACATCGAGGTAAGCACCGCGCTCCGGTATCTTCCTGGCGCGTTCGACCATCCGCTCGGAGGCGACCCCCAGCGCGAGACCCGGCGGCAGGGCAAGGGCCTTCTGCGAACCCGTGAAGACGAAATCGAGTCCCCATTCATCCGTCCGCACCGGACATCCCCCCACCGAGGTCACACCATCCACCAGGAACAGCACGTCATCGAACTCCTGTACCACCGCAGCCAATTGCTCTATCGGCGCCAGAGCCCCAGTTGACGTCTCCGAATGCACCGCCGTGACGGCATCCACGTCAGACCGCTTCAGCGCGTCCTCGAGCATGTCCGGTTCGATGGTACCGCCAGGTGGCACATTGAGACGAATGGCATCCCTCCCGGCCGTCTCCACTATCCCCGCGAATCGCTCGCCAAACGCTCCAGTTACCAGGCTCAGCGCCCTGTGGCGCACACCCGACCGCACCGCCATCTCCATGAATCCCGTGGCCGCACAGGTACCGACCAGCACCGGGCGCTCGGTGCAGAACAGCTCGCGCAGCGGTCCGTCAGCACCTTCCAGAAGATCCACCATCTGGGGACCACGATGCGGGATCATTGGTTGTAGCATTGCCTGCAGTATATCGGGGTGGACCTCTGTGGGCCCGGGTAGGAAGAACCGTCCAAACTCAGGAACTGTGGTCAATTTCCCTGCTCCTCTTTAGGGATTGCCGTCATTGGACCGATGCCGGTCCTGTTTGATCTTGATTGCCAGTTTCCGGTGGCCTAGCCACCTCACCCCCAGCGCGTCGCGCAGCCCTCTCAGGGCTCGCTCCCACATGCCGTACTTGCTCTGCCCACTCATGCGGGGTCGATGTGATACCGGCGCCTCTATCACCAATCCGCCTTGCATGCGTATCAGTGTGGGCAGGAAGCGGTGCATGCCGTCGAACCGCGGCAGATCCGCCAGCGCGGCGCGTTGCATTACCTTGAGCGAACAGCCGGTGTCACGGATCGAATCTCCCGTCAGCCAGTTACGCACCGCGTTGGCCACACGACTCTGGACGCGTTTCCAGTGAGTATCGACCCTGCCCACACGGTAGCCCACCACAGCCATGCAGCGGGGCTGGCCCGCCATCAACCCTAGCAACCTGGGTATCTCTGCCGGATCGTTCTGCCCGTCGGCGTCCATCGTGACGACCAGGTCTCCTCGGGCCGAAGCGAACCCCGCCGCCAATGCGGCACTCTGACCGCAGTGCCGGTCGAGTACCACGAGTCGGAGGTTCTGGTGGGCGGATCGGATCCGATCGAGTTCCCGCAGCGAGCCGTCCGTGGATCCGTCGTCCACCACGACAATCTCATGATCTACATCGCTCAACGTCGCCTCGATCTCCGCGACAAGCGGTGCCAGGTTCTCACATTCGTTGTAGACTGGAATTACGACTGAAACCATTCCGGCGTTGCTCTAGCGTACAGACGCGGGAACGTACGCCCCCGAGGTCGGCTAATCAAGTTGACAGCGCTAAGAAGATTGGGGTTAATTCGCGGTGCTGCTCTGCGGTTCGTGACTGACAACAGGAGGTTCGAAGGTGACTGACAAGCTATCGCGCCGTGGTTTCTTGGGTGCCGCTTCCGGCATAACTGCCGGGGCCATGTTGGTGCCCGGAATATCCAGAGGAATAGGGGCTCCAGCCGTCCACGTGCGCCAATCCTCGAAGAACATAGCCGTTGCCTCGGGCAACGGCCTGCGCGCCGTTACCAAGGCGGGTGAGTTGCTGGCTCAGGGAGTGGACACGCTCGATGCCGCCATCGAGGGCGTCAAGATCCAGGAACTCGATCCCAACGACATGTCCGTCGGCTATGGCGGTCGGCCAAACGAACACGGTGTCGTACAATTGGACGCCTCGTGCATGCACGGCCCGACCAGACGAGCCGGGGCGGTGGGCGCCCTCGAGGGCATCAAGACGCCGAGCGTGGTCGCCAAGTACGTGTTGCTCTACACCAACCACATCATGCTGGTGGGTGAAGGTGCCAAGAAGTTCGCTTTGTCCTACGGATTCAAGGAAGAGGATCTCATGACCGAGCGGTCGCGTGAGAGCTGGCTTCGCTGGCGCGCCAATCGGGGGCCGGACGACGACTGGATCGACGTGGAGCGGGACGAGCCGATGGTGCCGCGGCCGACGGGTACCATCAACTGCAACGTCGTGAACGCGAACGGCGATATCTCGTCGGTAACGACGACCAGCGGTCTGGCATGGAAGATCCCCGGCCGGGTCGGTGACTCACCCATTATCGGCGCTGGGCAATACACCGATAACGACGTCGGTGCCGCCGGATCCACCGGCCGCGGCGAGTCGAACATCATGGTCTGCGGCGCGTTCTTGACCGTCGAGTCAATGCGCCGCGGCCACACGCCCACCGACGCTGCGATCGAAACTCTGCGCCGAGTCGTTACAGCCTCGGAGCCCCGGCTGTTGGACGAGCGTGGCCGTCCGCGCTTCGGCCTCAGCTTCTACGCCGTAAGCAAGGCCGGTGAGTTCGGCGCCGCCACGTTCTATCCGTCCCGGTACGCAGCGTTCGACGGTGAAGAGGCGTCTCGTCCCGATACAGCATACCTCTACGAGCGAGACTCGTGAGGCGGGCTCTTCTCGCCGTATCCGCCCTCGTAACGGTCGCCGGCTCGGTCTCCGCGCAGCGGATCCTTCCCGATCTGCCTACCCTGGGGTCGAGCTGGACCGACATCGGATACCCCAAGGCCTACTGGACTCCAACGAACGGCCTATCGTTCGGCATCTACTACTCCCAGGTCCGTCCACCCGGCTATGACGACTGGGATGCGCCGCCGCCATACCGCGCCAACATCTCCCTGGACGCAGAGATCTCCACTTCAGGCACATATCATGTTGGGCTGGATTTCAAGTTCCCCAACTTCTTTCCGGGCTGGCGCTTCGATCTGAGATTGTGGACGCTCCGTAACGCACGCCAGAACTACTTCGGTATCGGCAACAGCACCATATTCGAGAGCGACAACGTCACCGACGATCAGCCCTATTACTACAAGATGGATCGTCGCCGCCTGTTCATTCGCGGAACGGCTCAGCGACGACTCATCGGCGGCTTGCGTGCTCTGGCCGGCTTCCACTTCGAGCGCTGGCAGCTAGACACGCTCAGCGGTACGACACTCCTGGGCGAACAGGTCCAAGCTGGTCTTGCCCCACTGGTGGGAACACCAATATGGCAGGGAGCCCTGCGTTTGGGTTTGGTCTTCGACACAAGAGACGATGAGGTTACTCCCCACCGTGGCCTGCTCATCGAAGCCCTGTTCGATATATCCGACTCGAGCGTGGTGGGCGACCTCAGCTTCAACCGGTTCACGGGCGCGACTGCGGCCTACCACTCGTTCAACGAGAAGCTGGTTCTCGGGGCTCGCATCGTTGGGCAGACGATA
>JAUVRV010000133.1 GCA_030597435.1 Gemmatimonadales bacterium
CGCCGCGGCGCAGATAGAAGCCTTGGTATCGCAGTATCACGGGCTGCGTCAGTTCAGTGGGGCCGTGCTCGTGGGTCAGCAGGGGAACGTCATCTATGAAGGTGGATTCGGCTATGCCAATATGGATTGGCAGATCCCCAACTCACCCGCTACCAGGTTCCGTGTTGGCTCGGTGACCAAGCAGTTTACCGCCACGATCATCCTCAAATTGGTGGAACGGGGTCAGCTGAGTCTGAACGGAGCTATCACAGACTATCTGCCTGATTATCCCAGCGAGATCGGCGACCAGGTTACGATCCACCACTTGCTGACACACTCGAGCGGGATACCGAGTTACACCGGTCTGCCGGAGTTCGGCGAGATATTGCGTAATCCGTTTGCACCTGACTCGTTCATAGCGGTGTTCTCGGAGTTGGACTCGGAGTTCGAGCCGGGCTCGACTTTCAGGTACAACAACTCCGGCTATTTCCTGCTCGGCGTGATCATCGAGCACGTGACTGGCATGGCCTACGGCGAGGTGCTGCGCGCTATGGTGCTCGATCCACTCGGCCTCGATGATACCGGCTATGATCACCATGCAGCGATTCTAGAGCGAAGGGCGACGGGGTATTCAAAGACGCTGACCGGGTACGAAGTGGCAGCCTACCTCGACATGTCATTGCCATACGCGGCGGGCTCGATGTATTCGACCGTGCGTGACCTCCACGACTGGGATCGGCTGCTCTATACCGACCAGGTATTTGCCGATTCGGGCACCAAGGAGCTGATGCTCACCCCGTACATCCAGAACTACGGCTACGGCTGGAGCATCCGTGAGATCCCCGTGGGCGCTGATGACAAGATGGTCAAGCTCATAGAGCACGGTGGAGGCATCAACGGCTTCGTCACTGGGTTCTGGCGATTGGTGGATGACGGTTACGTCGTGATCGTCATGGACAACACGGAAGGGAGTCGCGTAGATGCGATCCAGCGCGGTATCGTGGATATTCTCTATGGAGAGACGCCCGCGTCACCCAAACGCTCGATTGCCGAGATCCTGCTCGAGATCATTGATGAGCGAGGAATCGAAGCAGGAGCCCGACGGTATCGTGAACTCAAGTCGTCTCGACCCGATGGGTTCGATTTCGGAGAGAGTGAGTTAAACACACTCGGTCACCACTATCTGGGCGAAGGTGACACCGAAACCGCTATCGCAGTGTTCGAGCTTAACGTTGAAGTCTATCCCGACGCATCCAATGCCTACGACAGCTTGGGGGAAGCATACCTGGCGGCGGGAAACCGCGAACTGGCGATAGAGAACTACGTGAGGTCCGTCGAACTCAATCCACGCAACGAGAATGGCAAGGCGGTGCTCGCTGAACTCGGAGTCGAGTTAGACGAGGGTGTGGGCGAAGAGATCGTCGTGCCGGTTGAAGTCCTCGAACGTTACGTAGGGGAGTACGAGTTGCGAGGGGATCTGATAGTCGCCATCACCGTCGAGAATGGACAGTTGATGGGGCAGGCAACGGGGCAGGGCAAGTACGAACTCGCTGCTGTATCAGAAACCCAGTTCACGATTGAGGCTGTCGCGGTACGGATCACCTTCGTGATTGAGGATGACGGTACTGTCGGTGGACTCAACCTCTACCAAGGTGGCGAGACGTTGTTCGCGAAGAAGATCAGGTAGCCCGGTAACCGAGCATCCGGGAAACCGGTTATCCGGGTCACCGGGTCAATGTCCACTATCCGCCGGCTCCATCTGATGCTGCATCTGCGAGTGGTCGTCACCCCCACCCTCACCGTGGTTCATCGTGTGCTCGCCCAGTATCCCCTGTCGCAGTCCGATTGACCACAGTCCGGCAGCAAGCACACCCGCTGCCACGAGGCGTCGTACTCGTATGTCGCGTGCTACGATGCGACGCACACCGAGAGCGATCACTGACAATGTAGGAACTGTGCCGAACCCGAAGGCCACCATCGCAAGTGCCCCCCAAGCCGGGTGGCCTACGGCAACGGATACGGCCAGGGCTGCATATACCAAACCGCACGGTAGCAGACCGTTGACCACGCCGAAGCCGTAGCGTGTGAGATAGCTGGGATTGCCGGCCATGGCCGTGCCGAGGCGCTTCAGTCCGGGTATCACCAAGCGCGGTTCTGGTACAAGTCCGGCGAGGGCCGCCGAGAACCACACCATCAACCCTATCGAGATCACGGCCGCGAGCCAAGAGGGGCCGGGAACCATCGAGCCAACCGCACCGGCAAGTGCTCCCAACGCGGCGTAGCTGGTGATTCTGCCTAGGTGCCAGAGTGCCGTATCGGCAACCTTTCCACCACAGAGAATGGCGAAGCCACCACACATCCCGATGCAGTGTGGGCTACCTACGAGTCCTGCCACCGCCGCTGCAGCAATGGCCGCGATCATCTTCGCTCCTAGCGCGATTTTGACAGTCTTACAGTTTCTCGGTGTCCCGTTATATTGCGCGTCGTCAGTGCGTAGCGGGCTGGCTCCTTCGATCTGCGGTGGACCGCGGATACGCACTCGCTATGATGCAAGACCGGTACGCGGATCCCCAAACTACCAACTGGCCGGATTTAGTTAACCCAATGGAATATACCAATCCAACTACTGTGGACGAGTCGGTCTACGATGACGATGTAGTCCGCATGTTCTTTGGCGCCACGGTTATTTGGGGCGTCGTTGGCATGCTCGTCGGCGTCACGATCGCACTCCAACTCGCGTGGTGGCCAGCGAATCTGGGCTTACCCTGGACAACCTTTGGGCGGCTGCGTCCGCTCCATACCAATGCGGTGATCTTCGCTTTTGCGGGCAACATCTGTTTTACGGGGATCTACTACTCCATGCAGCGACTGTTGAAGACGCGGATGTGGAGTGACAGGTTGTCTCGGATTCATTTCTGGGGGTGGCAGGCCATCATTGTTGCGGCCGCGATCACGTTGCCGCTCGGTTTGACTCAGTCCAAGGAATACGCGGAACTCATTTGGCCGATCGACATTGCAATCGTCGTAATATGGGTGATCTTCGCCGTGAACTTCTTTGGGACGCTCGCCACGAGGAAAGTCAAACACATCTACGTGGCGATTTGGTTCTATATCTCCTTTGTCATAACCATCGCGGTACTGCATGTCGTCAACAGCCTGGCAATACCGGCCACGCTGTTCCGCTCTTATCCGGTATACTCGGGGATGACGGACGCACTGGTACAGTGGTGGTACGGTCACAACGCGGTCGGGTTCTTCCTGACGACGCCGTTTCTGGGGCTGATGTACTACTTCCTACCAAGGGCGGCCGAGCGGCCGGTGTACAGCTATCGGCTATCGATTGTCCACTTCTGGTCTCTGGTATTCCTCTATATCTGGACCGGACCGCACCACCTGTTGTACTCCGGACTCCCTGATTGGGCTCAGACGCTCGGTGTGGTGTTCAGTGTGATGCTTTTGGCGCCGTCTTGGGGTGGCATGCTCAACGGACTGCTGACGTTGCGAGGTGCCTGGCATCGGGTGAGGACGGATCCCGTACTCAAATTCTTCGTAGTAGCCGTGAGCTTCTATGGCATGAGCACGTTCGAAGGGCCAATGATGGCGATTCGAGCAGTCAACAGTCTGGCTCACTTCACCAACTGGGTGATCGGTCACGTACACAGTGGTGCCCTGGGTTGGGTCGGCATGATGACGTTCGGAACGTTGTACTGGTTGGTGCCAAGGCTGTGGAAGCGTGAACTCGTCTATCCCAACATGGCGACTACCCACTTCTGGCTGGCCACGATCGGGATCGTGCTGTACACGGTTTCGATGTGGGCAGCCGGATTGATAGAAGGTCTCATGTGGCGTGCCGTGAACGAACGGGGTCTGCTTGCCAGCCCGGCGTTCATGGATATCGCGGACCGGCTCGATCCGTTCTACGGGCTGCGGCTGCTAGGTGGGTTGCTGTATTTCATCGGTGCCGTGATGATGGCCTGGAACATCTACCGCACGGTTGCAGCCAGCCGGGCGGGCGCTCCGACACCATCTGCCGCGACGGCAGCTTCCTAAAGCGAGGAGACTCATGGCAGACACGAAGAGTGGCAGCGACAAGAGTTTCCATCGCCGGTTTTTGGAGAGCAAAGCCGGGGTCTTCGCCATTGTGACGACGCTGGCGATCTCGGTTGGTGGAATCGTCGAAATAGTGCCGATGTTCACTGCGACGGCGGGTCCGGAACGGCCGGATTGGGTTACGCCCTACACGCCGCTCGAAGTGGCCGGGCGTGACATCTACATTCGGGAGGGGTGCTATGTGTGTCACTCCCAATGGGTCCGTCCCATGCGCGCCGAGCTGCTCCGCTACGGTGAGTGGTCACGTGCAGGGGAGTACCGCTACGACCGACCGTTCCTGTTGGGATCGCGACGTATCGGACCCGATCTCCACCGCGTCGGTGGCAAATACCCGGACGCGTGGCATTACGAGCACATGCGTGACCCGCGCAGCACGTCACCGGGCAGCATAATGCCATCCTATTCCTGGCTACTCGAGAAGACAGTCGATGCAGACGACATAGCGGCTTCGGTACGCGCCCTGAAGCGTGTCGGTACGCCATATACCGATCAAGAAGTCGCCAACCTACCGGAGCTTCTGCGCATTCAGAGCGACGCCATCGTAGAGCGACTCGCAGGTACCGGAATCCAAACGCAACCGGATCGGGAGATCGTAGCATTGATAGCGTACCTGCAACGGCTCGGCGTGGATGGCAGGAGGGCAATTGACCAAGGTCTCACCAGCCCTTCGGTTGCTGCCCCAGTAGACACGGTTGCCGCTGAGGGTAGTCAGTGAACCCGCTGTTGCGGGAAGCGGCTGAATCGATATCGCTTGGTTGGCTGGCAGGGCTCGTCACGGCGTTCTTCATAGTATGGTTCGTTGCGTGGACGTGGTGGGCTTTCTCGCCCAAGAACAAGGAGAAGTTTGAGGAGGCGGCCCGCATGCCGCTTTCTGATGGAGGCGACTCGTGAAACAAAAAGTCGAGCGAGACCAGATCCTCGGCCACGAGGACGAGGCCGACGGCATCAAGGAATACGACAATCCACTCCCAGACTGGTGGTTAGGACTCTTTTGGATCACCGTAATCTGGGGGGTTGCTTACTTAGTACACTACCACTTCATCGCGCATCGTTCTCCCGAAGCGGCCCTGGCCCAGGAATTGGCCGACGCTGAGATCCGGTGGGCTACGCCGGAGGCAGCGGAGGCGGAAGCTGAACTCGTTCTCAGTGCGGAAGCTGTCGCAGAAGGCGAGGGGATCTTCCGGACCTACTGCGTTGCGTGTCATGGTGCCAACATGATGGGTGGAATCGGACCCAATCTGCTGGACGACGAGTGGCTGCACGGCGGAACTTCTGAGAACATTGTCAAGACGATCACCGACGGCGTGCCAGCGATGGGTATGGTTCCCTGGGGGCCCGTACTTGGCGCGGAACAGGTGAATCGGGTGGCGGCGTACGTGGTTTCCAAGAACGCAGAAGCCCTGGGGCGCGATCCAAGTGACGCACTGCGGCCATCGGAGGGTTCTTAAGGAGATCAGTAAGTGGTAGGGTTCTCGGGCTCCAGACAGTGGATCTACGTACAGTCAATCGAAGGCAAGTTCACGACGATCCGTCGTTGGACATTCCTCGCGTTGCACGTAGTCCTATTTGTCCTGCCCTGGATCAAGATCAGCGGCAATCCGGCACTGCTGTTCGACCTGCAAGCGCGTCAGCTGTTCATACTGGGGGCAGTGTTCACAGCAGCAGATACGATCTTCCTCCTAATCATTCTGCTGTTTGCCACCTTCACGTTGTTCTTCGTCACCTCTCTTTTTGGTCGACTGTGGTGTGGTTACGCCTGCCCTCAGACCGTGTTCCTCGAAGCCTGGATACGACCGATCGAGACGTGGATCGAGGGGGATCGCAGCAGACGCCTGCACCGCGAACGAATGGGTGTCTCGTTCGGTCTCATTTGGCGCAAAGCAGCCAAGTGGTTCGCGTTTCTCGGGGTTGCCTTCGCACTGTCGATGGCACTCATGAGCTATTTCGCAGGCGCCAGAGATTTGTGGAGCTTCAATGGTGGTCGGGTGGAGTACTCGCTGGTAGCGATATTCACGCTGGCGTGGTTCTTCGACTTCGCATGGTTCCGCGAACAGTTCTGCACCTACCTGTGCCCCTACGCGCGTTTTCAGGGGGCACTGACTGACAACGAAACGATCCAGATATCGTACTTGCCCGACAGAGGCGAGCCTCGCGGTGGCAAGGAAGCCGCTGCTGACGGTCGCTGCATCGACTGTGGCAAGTGCGTTGTTGTCTGTCCCGCTGGCATCGACATCCGCAACGGATTCCAGTTGGAGTGCATCGCTTGCGCGCGCTGCATCGATGCGTGCGTGAGTGTGATGGACAAATTGGAACATCCAACACTGGTGGACTACACCAGTGTGGTGGCGATGGAGGGCCGGAAGCCCAAGTCGATCAGGGCCCGTACTCTGGTCTACGGCGCGATGCTCGGGGGGCTAATGGTGGTAGGGGCCGCTATGGTGTGGGGTCGCGTACCATTCGAGGCGACGGTCAATCGTGCTCCCGGATCGCTCTACATCATCGATGCTGACGGACTGGTGCGGAACACGTATTTTCTCAAGATTACCAACAACAACGCGGGTGGAGAGCCGGTTGTCTACCGGGTGCGGATCGAGGGTCTGATCGATGCCGAGGTCACGAGTCAGGACATGGAGCTGGCTGCGCGGGAGAGTCGCACCGTGCCGCTGATCTTGCGTGTTCGCCTGAGTGATGACTTGCTGCGCACCATCCCGATTCAGGTCTATGTCACCTCACCCGACGGTGAGTTGGTGGTAGATGCCACGTTCAAGACGGGAGCTGAGATTGGAACAGCAACAACAGCGCGGTAGTTGGCACTGGCCCGCAGGTATTGCCATCGGCCTGCTGGTGATGATCCTCGTCAACCTGGTCTTCATCTTCATCGCCGTCTCCGGAGCGGACGAAGTTGTCCCTTCTTACAACATCGAAGCGCGCTAGCTCTTCTCGATCAACCGCCGAGCAAGCCAGTACAGGTCACTGCCCGCACTGCGGAACCGCAGTGGAGGGATCGGTGGATGCCTA
>JAUVRV010000147.1 GCA_030597435.1 Gemmatimonadales bacterium
CCATGATCTCCGTCGCGTGCTGGGCCGTGGGCCGGTCACCTATGTCCTCACGCGTGGACGCCAAGGCCTGGCCCACGTACTTGAAGTAGCCGATCCCCTTACGCCCTATGCCGTGCAGGTCGACCTGCACTCCGCTCCTGGCGTGTTCCGCCAGGCGTTCCCTCGCTTTGCGAATGAGATTGCCGTTGAACGCCCCACACAGACCACGATTACTCGTTATGAGGACCAAAGCAACGCGTGTGGGATTGCCCTTGGGCTGGCGCAGCAGCGGGAAGAGATCGATCAGCTCAGGCGAGTACAGATTCGATATCACTTCCGTGAGCGCTGCCGCGTAGGGCCGCGCCGCCCGTACCCTATCTTGCGCGCGCTTGAGCCGCGACGTGGCCACCATCTCCATCGTCTTGGTGATCTGCCGCGTGTTTTCGACCGACTTGATCCGCCGGCGCAGTTCGCGTGTTTTCGCCATTGCGCTGCGCCTACGCTATTGCCTTGAACGCGTCGATCGCCCGACGCAGACGCTCCGTGAGATCGTCGTCCAGGACCTTCTTGACACGAATGTCCTGCATCAGATCCGCATGGTTGGCCGCCATGAACTCGTGGAAGTGGATTTCCCACTGGCGGATGTTCCCGACTTCAACCTCGTCCAGATGTCCGTTGGTTACCGCGAAGATGATCGCGATCTGGCTCTCCACCGGCATCGGCGTGTACTGTGGCTGCTTGAGTACCTCTACGATCCGGGAGCCGCGCGCCAATTGCCGCTGCGTGGCATCGTCCAAGTCCGATCCAAACTGCGCGAACGCCTCGAGTTCACGATACTGCGCGTAGTCGAGCCGCAATCTACCGGCGACCTGTTTCATCGCCTTGATCTGCGCGTTACCACCTACGCGCGACACTGATATCCCCGGATTGATGGCCGGACGAACGTTGGAGTAGAACAGGTCCGTCTCCAAGAAGATCTGGCCGTCGGTAATCGAGATCACGTTGGTCGGGATGTACGCCGCTACGTCACCAGCCTGGGTCTCAATGACCGGAAGCGCCGTCATTGACCCGCCGCCTTCAGCATCCGACATCTTTGCCGCCCGCTCGAGCAATCGTGAGTGCAGGTAGAACACGTCTCCGGGGTACGCCTCACGCCCTGGTGGACGCCGCAGCGTAAGCGACATCTGGCGGTAAGCCTGCGCATGCTTGGACAGGTCGTCGTAGATGCACAAAGTGGCTTCGTTGTGGTCGTACATGAAGTACTCGGCTATGGCGGCGCCCGAGTACGGCGCGATGAACTGCATCGGTGCCGGATCGGATGCACCGGCCAAGACCACGGTGCAGTACTCCATCGCGCCTTTTTCCTTGAGCCGCTCGACCACGGAGGCAACGGTGGATTGCTTCTGCCCGATCGCGATGTAGACGCAGAAGACACCCTGTCCCTTCTGATTGATGATCGTGTCGACCGCGATCGCGGTCTTGCCGGTGCTGCGGTCACCAATGATCAGCTCACGCTGACCGCGACCAATCGGGATCATCGAATCGATTGCCTTGATCCCGGTCTGGAGCGGTTCCTTGACCGGCTGGCGGACAACGATACCCGGGGCCTTGAACTCGACGGGGCGGTGCCCGTCGGGCTGGATCGGTCCCATTCCGTCGATGGGATTGCCCAGAGGATCGATGACCCGTCCGATCATGCCCCTACCGACCGGCACTTCCAGCACGCGAGCAGTGCGACGCACTTCATCACCCTCTCGCAAACACAGGAAGTCACCTAGGATCACGGCCCCGATGTTGTCCTCTTCCAGGTTCAGTGCCAGGCCGCTAACGGTCTCACCGGTCTCGGACGCACTGAACTCGAGCATCTCACCCGACATCGCGGAACTCAAACCGTACACCCTGGCGATGCCGTCCTTCACCTCCAAAACGGTCCCAATCTCCTCCGTATCCATCGGTTGGAGATCGGCGGCCTCTATTTCCCGCAGGAGAACGTCCTTCAGTTCCCCCGGTCGC
The DNA here is from genome assembly GCA_030597435.1 of Gemmatimonadales bacterium. Taxonomy (GTDB): domain Bacteria; phylum Gemmatimonadota; class Gemmatimonadetes; order Gemmatimonadales; family GWC2-71-9. Next base: position 1,993 of record JAUVRV010000147.1, read on the forward strand.
AGAATGCTATCAGTAGCCATATGGCGTTTGCTTTCTCCTCTCGAGCACCGGTACCACACGTGCAGAAAAGTCTGATAAAAGAATGTGAAAAATATCACAACACGCTTCCCCTGCACAGCCCTACCCACCTGTCGGTCCACACCCATCCCACCACCACCCCGACGGTCCCAATCCCAACGCTCCCCCACGCGACGGTCCCCTTCCCAACAACCCCACCCCACGGCGGCCGGGAATCAATCCGCTCCCTACAATGTCCGTGACCGTTTGTTGTCCGTGGCCGGCAATATCCGTGATCGTTTTTCTCCGTGGCCGCTAGAGTCTAGACCGCATCCGCCCGCGCACGAATCTCCGGAGAACCCCCCGTGGCCCCAGGCCGGGTAGCTCCGAGGGAGTAACTCCGGCCACGCGTTTCACACTGCCGGCTAGGTGGGAGGGTGAGGAGAACTGTAGGATGCAGGCCACCGTCCTCACATCGTATCCCGGATTCCTGAGCAGGTCCGCGACCCACACCGTGCGTACCAAGTCTATGACCCGCTTGAGATTAGGTGCTCCACCGGCGGCGAACTCGCGTGACAGATGCTCGCGCGTGACCTCGAGTCCATCGGCGATGTCGCTGGTCCGGCTGGGGCTGCCGACTCGCGCCAGAACGGCGCCCCAGACTGCAAGTTGCAGTGGCTCCGTGAGACGGAGCAGCCGAGTGGCATTCCCCAATTCCAACTGCCGTTGCCGCGATGCGGACCGTGCGGCTATCAGGTCAGCGGCGACAGTATCGTCTACCCCTCGCACCAGAACCCCTCGAAAACCCACGGCCCTGCAGCGGTCCAACAGCGGTCCGTCGTCCGGCCGGAACGCGCTCATTGCGAACAGGGGAATCCTCGGATAGAGATCGGCCAAATCGGCAACGGCCTCGGTGCCATATGAACGGACGTCCACCACGAATGCGTCCACCAGCTCCCTCTGATACACGGCATACAAGTGCTGCCAGGAGCGACACGCCATGACCCTGACACCGGATCGTGACAGACCCCGTCTCAGCTGGGTGCGCACGTTGGCGTCGCCATGCATGACTGGGACGACGGCGGTGTTGTACTTCACGTTTCTAGCTGGTATTCAGGGCAGCGTTTGCTCAGAACCACACCCGCTTGGCGCAGTATGCCACGGGCGTTCTGATACGAGATCGTCGAGACTGCGTCAGGATAGGAATACCAGCAACAAGCGGAGATGCCTTCTTCGGCCTGCGGTGTGGGGGACCCGGTCGGAGATTCGAACAGGAAGAAGTGACAGTGCTTGTGGATCAGCTTGCCGCGAAACCGAAAAAACCAGTCAATTACGCCTAGCGGTTCGTGCAGGGTAAGGTCGGTGAGCGAGGTCTCTTCCATGACCTCTCGATGGGCCGCCTCTGCCGGACCCTCTTCCGGCTTCAGATGCCCCTTGGGAAATCCCCAGTTCTTGTACCCATCCTTGATGAGTAGAAACTTGGGTCCGTCCGGCGTACACCGATAGATGACGCCGCCCGCACTCGTCTCCCGCTCAGCACTCTTGCGACGCCCCACTAGAAGACCGAGAACTTGAAGTACTTCCTGGGATTCGCCTTGATGTCGGTTAAGAGTGCACGGAGTTCGGCTATCGTAGCAGTAGCCTCCACGTACAGCGTGGAGTCACCGACGAGCAGACCCAGCGTGCCGGTCATGTTCTGCATTCGCGTCATTACCGAGTCTGCTCCGACCAAGACGGCGACGAAGCTCGCCTGATTCTCCTCCGCCAGTCGTACCAGCGTCAGGAAGCTGCTGACAGCACTCCGCATCTCCGCGGTCGCACCCTCGATGCTATTGAAGATCGCGTCCAGCTCACCCTCCGCCGTGGCCGAATCGAGCCTGGCCAGGGCGTGCTCCAAATTGAGTGCCGCGTTGGTGACAGCGTCCGAGCCGTGCTTGATGTTGGCGCTCACCTCACCAAACACCGCAGTCTGCCGCTCGGTGAATCGTGTCAGAGTGTCTGCCATCTGGCCGAATTCACGAATCGACCTTTGCACCTCGTGTACGGTTTGGGAGTCGAACGCTGCCTGGATCCGTGAAGAGACTGTCGCGATGTCGGTTGCGATACGGTTCCCCTGCGCTGTCAGCTGTCCGATGTCGGGCAGCGTCGCCCCAGGCCACGCGTCGTCGCCCTCGGCCTGCGCCTCCGCCAGTTCGTTCATGACATTCGGATCGGAGTAGGGTTCTGCCATGTTGATGATTCCGGCCTGCCACTCACCGAAGAGCGATGCCGACGCGGCCACCACGCCCGGCTGGGCCGGAAGCAACGTGTTCTCGTAGATGTGGAGGTCCGCTTCCACCCAGTCGGATTCCGTTATCCGGATCTCCTTTACCCGCCCGACTCGCACACCCCTGAGTACCACGGGATTCCCCACGCCCAGACCACCAACGGTTCTGAATCGAGTCACGTGTACCGAGCCCCCGGCACCCAGCTGCATCTCCGAGAGCCACACTGCGCTGGTCACCACGATCAGCAGCGTGAACACTATCGTGGCCCCAACTATGAGTTCGTCGCGTCGCTTCATGACACCACCTGCGTAACCAGACCTTCGGCATCAGCAGCAGCCTCCGGCCTGCCTTCGATGAACTGCCGCACCACCGGATCGTGAGTGCGCTGGATCTGCTCCACTGAGCCCACTTGTCTGATCGAACCCCGATAGAGCATGGCAATCCTGTCACCTACGGTGAACGCGCTGTTCATGTCGTGCGTCACGACCAAGCCTGTGACCCCCAGCTTCTCGCGCGCACGCACCATGAGCTGATTAATCACCGCAGCCGTCACGGGATCGAGACCCGATGTGGGTTCGTCATACAGAATGTACTTTGGTTTCAGTGCGATAGCTCGTGCTATCCCGACCCGCTTACGCATTCCGCCGGACAGCTCGATCGGGTACCTATCTTCCGTGCCTTCCATGTCGACCAGTGCTAGTGACTCCTGCACTCTCAACTCGATCTCCCGCTCCGGAACCTCCTGCCGCTTCAATCCCAAGGAGATGTTCTCCCGCACCGTCATGGAGTCGAACAACGCCGCGAATTGGAACACGAACCCGATCATCGACCTCAGAGCCACCAGCCCGTCCCGATCGAGGTCGTGCACAACGTTTCCGTCAACCTCGACACCGCCGGAATCGGGCTGCAACAATCCTACCACGTGCTTGAGTGCGACGCTCTTGCCCGTACCGGAATAGCCGATCACGACCGTCGTCTCACCATCCGGAACCTCGAGCGAGAACCCCGTGAGCACATCCTTCGGCCCAAACGATTTATTTAGGTCACGAAACAGAATCATCTGATCTCCATCTAATCTCCTTCCCCTTCTTCCCCTCCTAATCCCTATAACAACGCCACCGCCCAGAAAGCATCCAACACCAGGATCATCTGTGCCCCCAGCACAACCGCCTCCATGGCGGTGCGCCCAACTCCCTCGGCACCGCCCGACGCGCTCAACCCTTTCATACATCCAATCAATGCAATTGCCAGACCGAACGACATGCTCTTGACCAAGCCGAACCAGATGTCCTTGAACTCGTAGAACAGTCTCAGTCCCTTGACGAACTCCACCGTGGACATATCCAGGAGGTTGATCGCCGTTATCCAGCCGGACAACAGCCCGGTCACCTCGGCCAGAGCGACCACTACGGGGAACATCAGTGTCGCTGCAATGATACGTGGGACCACGAGGTAGGAGTGAGGATCATACGCCAGTGTCTCGAGGGCCTCGACCTGTTCGGTCACTCTCATCGTGCCGAGTTCTGCCGCGATGTTGGCTCCGACCCGACCGGAAAGGGCCAAGCCAGTCATCACGGGTACCAACTCGATCATCACGGCCTTGCCAACCAGCGTTCCAACGAAATAGAGTGGCACCGCCCCCGTCAGGGTGTACGACGAGAGCAATGCCAGCACGATTCCCGTGAAGACGGCAATGAAGAGTGCGATGGGTAGGGATTGCACGCCGATCCGCCGCATCTGGCTCACCGTCAATCCCGACCAAACACCAATATCCCGCAGGCTGCGAACGACGCTCGAAAGAAACCGGCCCCAACGGCCGACGCCGGTGAGCCAACGAGCAACCCGACCCTCTACAAGTTGATACACGCGGCGAATTTACGCGTGCAGCGGCGGTGAGGCCAGGGTACCGCAGAAAGGGCGCAGCAGAGCTGCGCCCTCGAGGTCAATCGTCCGCGTTACTCCGCCAAGATCCGCGGTCGTCCGCGGCCCCGCGGTCCTATGCGGCGAAGCTGGCCAGCGCCCGGCCTACGTCACCCTCACGCAACCGCTTGAGCGCACGGTCACGCAGCTGGCGAACACGCTCGCGGGTTACGCCGAGCATACCACCGATCTCCTCCAGCGTGTGCTCCCGTCCACCATCGAGACCGAAATAGAGCCTCAATACCTTGGCGTCACGAGCGGGGAGTGCCTTCAAGGCATCTTCCACTTGGTCGCTCAGGAACCGCTCCATCGTCTTCTCTTCGGTGTCGGGCAGATCCTCGGCAATGAACCGTTCGATCAGAGCCCGATCGCCGTCAGGATCCAGCGGAGCGTCGAGTCGCACCTCACCGGTATTGAGTGCTGCAAGCGACTGTACGACCTCCAGAGAGAGACCTGTAGCTGACGAGATCTCCTCGGGAGTTGGCTCGCGCCGCAATTCCTGGCGCAGGGCTTCGGCAGTCTTCACGATCTTCGAAAGATCCGCCGTGCGGTTGAGCGGCACCCGAACCGTCCG
>JAUVRV010000332.1 GCA_030597435.1 Gemmatimonadales bacterium
GCTGAGCTACTCCGCCAAGCTCCCCACCCGACCCAGCCCCACCAGACGATGCACCACTCCACCCAACCGCACCCCAGACGATGCCCTGCCCTTCACCACCGCACCCGACGAGGTCAGACGAACGTGAACATCGTCTTCATCGTCCGTCATCGTCCTCGACCGTCTTACCTTTCCCTTTTCCCTTTTCCCTTTTCCCCGCCAACAAACTACCTAGTCGCGCCTTTCCGCTCCACCCTCCCCTGGCCTCGCCAACCGGTACAACACCTCGCCGTCCCGCAGCATGCCGAACTGCTCACGGGCGACACGCTCCTGGGTGGCGCTGTCGCTCTCGATCAACTCGGCATACGCCGCCAGGCTGTCGACCTCGACTTCCAGTGCCGCAATCTCGGCCTCGAGCTGCCGCACGTCGCGCTTGAGCTTCCAAGAGTCGATGGTGCGGTACTCGCCACCGAAAGCACCGAACAACAGGCCGCCGAGGATGGCGGCCAGGGCGACGATCTTGCCCCTCCTCAAAGCCCGTAGATGTCGCGACCGGGATAGATCGCCTGCTCGCCCAGCTCCTCCTCGATCCGGAGCAACTGGTTGTACTTGGCGATCCGGTCCGAACGCGAGCCGCTACCGGTCTTGATCTGACCGCAACCGGTGGCAACCGCCAGATCCGCGATGAACGTATCTTCGGTCTCGCCCGACCGGTGCGAGATCACCGCACCATACATGTTACTGCGCGCCAAATCTACACATTGCAGCGTCTCGGTGAGCGTACCGATCTGGTTCACCTTGATCAGTATCGAGTTGGCGACGTTCTCCTCGATGCCGCGCGCCAGCCGCTCGACGTTGGTGACGAAGATGTCGTCACCCACGAGTTGGACCTTCTCGCTCAATACCTCGGTCATCTGCGCCCAGCCGTCCCAATCGTCCTCGGCCAGGCCATCCTCGATCGACACGATGGGATACTTGCCGATCCAACCGTCGTACAGCTCGATCATCTCGGCGGCCGAGCGGCGCGAGCCGTCGCCCTTCTTGAACACGTACTCGCCGTCTTCGAAGAACTCGCTGGCTGCAGGGTCCAATGCGATCGCGATGTCGTCACCAGGCTCGTATCCGGCCTGGTCGATGGCCGACATGATCGCCTCCAGCACCGCCTCGTTGGACGGCAACATCGGGGCGAACCCGCCCTCGTCGCCGACTGCGGTCGAGAGCCCCTGACCCGACAGCACCTTCTTGAGCGCGTGGAATCCCTCGCCACCCCTCCGCAAGCCCTCGCTGCACTCATCCGCACCGACCGGAACGATCATGAACTCCTGCAGGTCGACGTTGTTCGACGAGTGCGCGCCACCGTTCAGGATGTTCATCATCGGCACCGGCAACACATTGGAGAGCGGGCCACCCAGATAGCGATAGAGCGGCAGCCCCACCTCTTCCGCCGAGGCCCGGGCCGCTGCCAACGACACTGCCAGTATCGCGTTCGCACCCAGGTTGCCCTTGTTGGGCGTGCCGTCCAATTCGATCATCTCGGCGTCCAACATGACCTGCTGATTCGCGTCCATGCCCTCGAGCTTGGGACCGATTGTCTCGATTATGTTGCTGACGGCCTTCTGCACACCCTTACCGCCGTAACGGTCGGCCTCCCCGTCACGCAGTTCTACCGCCTCGTGCTCACCGGTGGATGCACCGCTCGGTACCGCGGCACGTCCTACAGCTCCACTCGAGAGCACTACCTCTGCCTCGACCGTAGGATTGCCCCTCGAGTCGAGGATCTCGCGTGCTGTGACATCTATGATGATGCTCATTGTTGTTTCGCACCTATGGTGAACGGCGCGCCGCGTCATCCCGGAACCCCTCGATGACGGTTCGCACCTTGGTTGACAATTCGTCCCGGTCCTCGTAGCTCATACCGGCAGTCTCGATCGGTTCTCCAAAATACAGTGTTATCGGCCGGGGACGAACCCGGATGTGCCCCTTGGGCAGGATATCGAAACTATTGGCGCAGTAAACCGGGAGAGCGGGCACCTGTGCCGCTATGGCCAATACAAACGGCCCCTTCTTGAACGGCAACAGATCGCCGGTCCGGCTGCGCGTGCCCTCGGCGAATATCAGGGCACTCATTCCTTGCTGAATCACGCTCGCCGCTCTCTCGTACGACTCGAACGCCGCCTCACGCCGCTGACGATCGATGTAGATGTGGCCGGCCGCCTTGATCGCTTGGCCGAAGATGGGAACTTTGGCCAGCTCCTTCTTGGCGACGAGCCTGAATGCGTAGGGCAGTGTGGCCGACAGAGCCAGAATGTCGAAGAACGATTGATGGTTGGACACGTACACCACCGGTCGATCCTTGGGAATGTGCTCGAAACCAATGGTGTTCACCCGAACACCCGCAGCTCTGAGCACCTTGCGGGCCCAGTCACGGGGGGTGCGGTCGTACACTCCGCCGTGCGTGTTCTCGATCCGCAACATCGCGGCAAAGATCACCTTGCTGCCATAATAGATGGTGAGTACCACGAGGGCCTTCAGGTAGCAGATGCCTCGTATCATAGCTGGCTAGAAGTGCCGGTATCCCATACTCAGGCTCAGTTCAAGCGGCGCGCCGTTTAGTTGCAGCGAAACTCCCGAACCAGACTCCGTGTGGCCGATCCTGGTGAACTCGCGTGCAAACTCCTGCTCGAACTTGGCGGCGACATCGGCGGCCGTCTCGTGCGGCAGCGCCACCAGCAGCTCGAACTCCTCGCCACTCAAGAGTGCGGTCGCGTGATCTTCGGTGAACGGATGTTTCGGAATACTCTCCTGATTGATGACACACTGGACACCAGAAGCCGCCGCCAGTTGCCCGGTGTCGGGCAGCAGTCCGTCGCTCAGATCGATCATCGCCGTGGCCCCGCGGTCACGCAACCACAGCGCCTGTGCCACGCGCGGCTCCGGATGCGCGAACCGTTCACGCGCAGCACGCTCGGGCTCACGGCGTGACTCCCAGGCCCGGATCGCCGTGAGTGGCCCGCCGAAGCTGCCGGTAACCCACAGAATGTCACCCACCGCGGCGCCACTCCTGAGAACGGCCCGTTCAACACTACCGACAACCGTCACATCGATCACGAGCCGGTCGCTACGCACCACGTCCCCGCCCCACACCACCGCCCCAACCGACTGCGCCACGTCAGCGACACCCTCCATCAACTCGGTAACGAACTCGTCGGGCCACTCGCGCGACAGCCCCAGACTCACCAACACACCACGGGGCGTTGCGGCCACCGCCGCCAGATCCGACAGCGCAGCCGCTCCCGCCCGCCAACCCAACTCGTATTGAGTCAGCCAACCGGGCTGGAAGTGCGTGCCCTCGACCGCCATGTCGGTGGAGATAGCCAGGGTCTCCTTACCCACCTGAACTATGGCACAATCGTCACCCCCAAAGGCGGCACGATCACACAGCGCCTGCCAGATACGACGGATCTTGTCGAATTCGGGGCCGGTTCCAAGGGGAGAAAGGTTCATGCTTTGCGATGTTATCTAGGACGGTCAAGGACGGTCAAAGACGGTGGTGTGGTGGCCGTCCCAGGCCGTCTCGGACCGTCTTGGACCGTCTTAGTGATTGCGATCGTCATGTTCCAGACTAATGCTAACGCCAGGCGGTAGCCCGGGGAACATCACCGTACCGATCTCTTCTCGAACCGCACCACCCCACCGGCGGTAGCGACCCAGAGATACCGGTCGTCCACGGCCAGGTCCCGCACGGCGCCGGGGACGTCACCCGGCGAATTGAACACCAGGAATGCCCGGGTCTCGGGGTGGTAGTGTGCAAAGCCCCGCGTACCACCGACCCAGAGGCCTTCGGCATCGGCGGTCACGGCGGTCAGTTCCCCCAATTCTGGGAGGCGTCGTTCTACGGTCCAGGCGGCCGGCGGGTCGAGCGCTCGCCACACGATACGGTCGCGCAGCGCAGTTACGAGTATCTGCGCGTTGCGAGCAAGTGCTACGACCTCGTCTCGCAATTCGGGTACGGCCGCAACACCCGGGGGTATCACCACCCTGTCGGATCCGGACCAGGTCATGCCCAACCCCGATCGCGCACCGACCCACACCGTGTCACCCACGGCGGCCAGGGCTCTCACCGCATCGAACAGCCGCGCTCCCA
>JAUVRV010000261.1 GCA_030597435.1 Gemmatimonadales bacterium
CACGATCCATTCCCAGCCCGTCATCGGAGACTCGGACCAGCGTACGGCCACCATCCTCCAGTTCCACCATGATATCGGTGGCTCCCGCATCGAGCGCGTTCTCCACCAACTCTTTTACGACCGACGCCGGTCGTTCGACGACCTCGCCCGCGGCAATCTGATCTGCAACCGAGCTGGGTAGAACTTTGATTCGACTCATCAGAGCGGAACCACTTCCTCGAGTAACACCCAGCCCCGGGTATTACCGCGTTGCACCAGAACCCAGTTCCCATCCATTCGGTCAACGACCATCGCGCTGCCCTTTTCCAACACCATGACAGTCTGCGCCGATCCGTAAGGGGCCTCTCGCAGAGACGCGTTCTCATGAGCGATCAGAACAAGCGGCGTTGCGTAACGCGCGGTCACATGAGCGCCGAACGCAGCGAACGCGACGGAGAGTATGAACGCCGATCCGATTGCCCACCTGCGTTGGCGCAGCCCAACAAGAACCCAGCCTGAAACCCAGCGAGCCGCGGCGAACAGCAGGGCCTCACCCGGTGTGACGCTGGAGATCCATGTCATACGTCTGGTGATTCTGTCCTGCCGGGGCAACAGACCTCTCGCGTCGGCGATCGCCCCATTGCGCGGCTCGAGACGAGCGGCCCGTATCCAGGCAGCCTGCGCTGCCACATCAGCTCCACCACCGTACAGGGCGCTCCCGAGATTGTACCAGTGAGACGCGGCCAGTGGCTGGGCCTCGGCTCGCGACCTGAAGCTGTCCGCTGCCTCTTGCATGGCCCCCGCTTCATACAGCAGTTCGGCCGACTGTGCTTCCACTGACGCACCCACCACCGCGACCAGCAACAGTGCCATTGCTCCGACCGCTCCCACCTGCCCCGCAACAACACCCCACCCCTTCAATGCCTTCCGCAGCTCCTCGACCTCGGCGCCCAATTCATCGGGGTCGATCTCACCTTCGGGCCCATAGCTTGCATGCCATAGCCGGTCGCGTACCCGAGCCGCATGAGCGGCGACTGGTGCTTCGACACCGGCCGCACGCAGCGCGCCAACAAGTCCGTCACCATCCAGTCGTTCCGGCTCCTCGACCAGCACTCTCATGGCGGTTCCGAACTGCGACTCCAACTGCTCCAGCTTGCCCGACACCTCATGTGTCGATTCGGTTCTCACGGTCCAAACGCGTTCCACCACACGTGCGATCACAACTGACAACGGTGGTGTGAGCAGGACGATGAGCCAGATCCACCAAGCCAAACCCCGTACGAAACCTGCGGCACCCACAGCTCCATCCGCGCCGGCCAGCGGTAACTGTGAACGGTCGGGCTGCCCTGTTCCACTCGCTGCCAACCCCTCGGTAACGAACTCAATTGGTGGCGTTGTCAGAACAGCATAGTCCTGGCTGGCCGGGTCAAAATACAGATATGTCGGCTCTGGGATCTGGTGCGTGCCGTACGCGTCTGCCACGATCAGGTACCGGAAAGTCTTCGTGCCCCAGATTCCGTCGTCACGGGCGTCCAGATCAATCTCCACAGCCTCCGGGTAAACTCGAATGCCCTCGGGCCAGAGGATCCTAGGCTCCGGCCACAATGCGACGTTGCCCTTGCCGGATAGTGTGGCGACAACTGTTCCGGCATCTCCGACCGCCAGTTGCGTGTCGACCGCTTCTACGTGAAACTCGAGGTGAGAAGCCGATGCACCATCGAAGTTCTGCGGACGTCCATCAACCGGTTGCGGCAACACTTCCAGATGCACCGGTTCGCTCTGCGGCTCGTGTTGCATCTCCCGGCTCAGGAACGAGTACGTGAGAGGCAGGCTGTAGGAAACGGTGGCTGGTCCGATTCGGAACGTCCCTGGTGTCAGAGGAAACACGACCTGGTGATGGACGTACACATCGTACCAAACACCTCCAACTCGGCGACTCACCGCAACTGCACCCGGAGTACCCTGCGGGTAATTCCACGCCCCCTGTAGCAGAGGTGGTTGTAGTGTTGGTGGATTCCTGAGACGTGAACGCACCTCACGGGGGAACCACGCCAGTACCACCACATCAACCTGATCACCAAGCACTATCGTGTCAGCAGTAGTCCACACTTCGACTAGCACTTCGTCTGCCGTTACTGTCGGGGTCTGGCGCCCTTCGATCATGTCACGGATGTGCGGCTTGAGAGAACTCGCAGGTACCGCCATTGCTGGTGAGACAGTTATCGCAATCGGATTCGTGGCTATCACCGAACTGCCGATCTCCACACGGACAGACCCGATACTGGCAGTTCCAGCCTGCGTGGGAATCAAGCGGACTTCTCTAGTGGCTATCCGGGTCAGGACTCCGTCTCTCACTGATACGTCCGACCTGTCGATCGTGCCCTGAACGTCCAGGCCTGTCAGCGGGGGATCGAAGATTCTCACCGTATCGTTCCCACTCGCTTCCACCGTGATCGTCAGCAACACTTCTTGCCCAACCTCTACCTCTGAACGATTGACCACGGCGGTTGCTTGCACCTGCTGGATCGAGATGCCAATGGCCAACAGTAAGAGCGTCACCAATCCCTTTTCCCCCTGGTCTCGCGCAGCTGGCTTCGTCTCCTGTTCAGTCGCTCATGAGTCTGTCGCTCTTCCTCCGCAATCGAATTGAGGATCTGCTCCGCCTGAGCGACACTCAGGCCCTGGGGAGTGGCGGGCTGGGTTTCGCTTTCACCCGAGGATGGCTGAGGCGTCTCATCATCTCCGCCCGACCCACTCTCAGGAGGCATCAACTCCAGCGTGAGTTCGAGATTCCATTTGGCGTTGGTGTCACTCGGTCTGATGAGCAGCGCTTCGCGATAGTATCCTCTCGCCTGCTCGAGGTGGTTGACTCGATTGCTCGAATCGCTCTCCGCCAGAAACAACTCCATGAGCCCGAGGTTGAAGAGGGCGCGAAAACGCACGTCGGGTTCAATCGACCGCGCCGCACCTGCCAATGCGGACCGCGCCAGGCTCGAGTCACCCAACGCCATGGCGGCCGTGCCCAGATTGAACAGTACGGTGTCGCCACCCTCGCCTTCCTGCACCTGCTGGAAATACCCGGCCAGCGCACCTGCGAAATCACCCCTGAGCCAAGCATCGTCTGCAGCGTTGCGCGGTCCTTGCGCACTAACAGGGTGCGAGAGCCCCAAACTCAAGACCAGCGCCGCCAGTGCGGTAGTTCGCCGGGTGAAAGTGTGGAGCAACAGGAGAACCGCCGCTACGAGCAATGGGATCCACGCTCTCGAGATGTCCTGGGCAGCAGTTGTTGTCGCTTCAGGACTGCGTTTGAATGCCGCAACGAGATCCCGCACCGCGCCAGCCTGGTCACCGACGTCGGCCGCCACCAGCATCCCTTGGGCAGCATCGGCCACCGCCATGAGTATGTCATCGCGTCTCATCGTTGCCACCTCGCGCTCCGAGGGATCCCGTTGGAAGCCGAGGAACGTACCGTCGATATCTCGCACCGGTATCCTAACCGGCTCAGTTCCACCCTCCGCAATCAGCACTAGGCGTATTCGATCCCTCCGGAGTCGCTCGGCAGCCTTCGTTATCTCCGTGAGCGAGTCGTGTGCCTCGCCATCCGTGAACATCACCAGGACTCTATCGGCTACCTCATCCTTGGCAAGCAGGAGTTCCCTACCCTGCCTTAGAGCTTTCGCCAGATCGCTGCCGCCAGTGCTGGCGATATCTGGTTGCAGAGCATCGACCAGGAGGTTCAACGCGCTCCCATCCACCGTCAGGGGAGACATAATGTGACTCTGTCCGGCGAACGCCACCAGGCCAATGCGATCCCCGTCCAAATCGTGGATCAACCTGCGGGCTTCGCGCTTCGCTCTCTCCAGCCGTGATGGATTTGCATCCTCAGCCAGCATACTGCGTGAAATATCGACCGCTATCACGAGATTGAGACCTTTTGTCTCGGTCTCCACAACCCGCGAACCCCATCGCGGACCCGCTAACGCGACCATGGCAAGAACTGCGGCGAGACCCAGCAAGTATGCCCCCCAGCGACCGGACGCAACCGCCTCTGCCCGCAGCTCCTTAGACCACTTGCCGGCCTTGCTCACGCGCACGCGGCGCGCCCAGAGCGCAAACCCGAAAACCAGCACGCCGACCAATGGCGCCGAGTAGAGCAGGATCGGCATATCGAACACAATCACGGGACGCGCACCACGATGGTTGCTGACAACGTCAACTCCACGAACAACGCGAGCAGGCCGGCTACCAGCAGTGGTCTATACCACTCGTCGAAATCCGTGTATCTGGTAACAGTTACCGGTGTAGTCTCGAGTTGGTCGATCTGCTGGAAGATGCGACTGAGAGCCTCAGCATCGAGTGCGCGGAAGTACCTCCCGCCAGTGTTGTTGGCGACTTCTCGCAACAGCTGTTCATCGATTCTCACGGGCAGCGTCTGATACCTGGTTTGACCCATGGGTCCATGTCCGATGGGCATTCGTGCCTCGCCGTCGGTGCCGACACCGATGGTGTAGACCTTGATACCAAGCTTCCCCGCTGCTTCGGCTGCGGTAAGCGGATCGACTGTACCCCGATTGTTCTCACCATCGGTGAGCAAGACAATGACCTTGCTCACTCCCGGTGCGCGCCGCAGTCTGTTCGCCGCCGTGGCAATTGCAGTGCCTATTGCAGTGCCATCCTCCAACTCGCCAACACGCAACTCACTCACGGCCTGGGTCAACACTGCATAGTCGACCGTGATCGGTACGCGGGTCAGAGCTTCGGCCGCGAACAACACCAGCCCAATTCTGTCGAATTCGCGTCCCTGAATGAACGAGATGGATTGTTCTTTGGCTACGTCGAGCCGGTTGGAAGGAACGAAATCCTCGGCCAACATGCTACTGGACACATCCACTGCAAGCACGATGGCAATGCCTTCGCTGGTTATCTCTGTCGTGCCTGAGCCCAGCTTCGGGCCCGCAGCGGCCACGATCCAGCACACCAGGGCCAACACTCTCAAGCCAACGGGAATCTGAGCTATCCAGCGCCGGGTCAGACCCGCCCGCGAGAGGGGCTCGACGTCACTGTA
>JAUVRV010000026.1 GCA_030597435.1 Gemmatimonadales bacterium
GACGTGCCAACGCTCATTGCCATTCCGAGCACCACCGACCCCAAGCGTGTGATGGCTGTGGTCGACTTGTCGCACGCTACAGCACCAACGGTCAAGGCGGCACAGCAGATGGCAGAGTTCTTGGGAGCCAAGCTGAAAGTGATTCACGTGGTCGAGCCGATGCCCGACATCCCGAGCTACACCATCGACCTACCGGAAGACCAGAACATCAAGCGCGCCGAGGAACACTTCGAACGAACCGTGCGGCCGCTCATCAAGAGTGAAGCCGTCGAGACGGCTGTTCTGTCAGGCCCTGCGGAAAAGATGATCGCCAGGCATGCAGAGGACTGGGGAGCGGATATCGTTGTCGTCGGCTCGCACGGCAAAGGGTGGGTGGAACGCATTCTACTGGGCAGCACGACCCAGAAGCTCATCAGGGAGATGCCGGCATCGTTGTTGGTCGTGCCGGTGCCGGAGCCGTAGTCGCGTAGTCGACCGAGTGTTGGCGATCGTGGCTGGCCGCACTACCCGATTACTCTCAGGACCTCTCTGTCCAGGCGGTGGCCGCCGTCGAAGCGAATCAACGCGTGTTCGACTTCACCTTCGCGCAGGCGCGCCTCCTGCGCCTGAACCAGCTCAGGCTCCGCATACTCATCTTCTTCACCCACCACAATCTTGAAATCGGTGTTTGCGGTTTTCTGTCGAAACACACCGAGATCTACATCCTGTGGCATGAGGCCGCCCCACAATGTCAGTTTCTCGGGCGCAACGCTACTCCGCTCGATCCAGCGGGAGACGGTTGCCGCTCCTTGCGAGAACCCGAATACATGCAACTCGACTGAGTCGCGACGGACCTGTTTGAAGATGTGATCGTGAAGTACTCCAAGGTATCTCACGTAGTCTGCAATTTCGGACAGACGATCCTCTTTGGTCATCCAACTCGCGCCCACCGATCCGCTGGTGTGATTGTGGTAGAACCGCGATAGGCCCTCGGGTGCAACCACCAGTCGGGTACCATCATCCAGGACACGGAAATACCGGAGGAACTGTGACGGGAGCTGGCCGTAGCCGTGACACACAATCCAGACTTGACGCAAACCGGCGTTCACCTCACCCAAGGTGAAATAGCGAGCCGATCGCGGGACCTCGATGTGGTTTTCCTTCATCTGCACACGGTATGAGGCACCAAACTAACCCCGGACGGCAGTGCGGGGTTTCCGCGCCTTCTCACCCGCGCCCTCCGACAGCGCCCACCAGCGCAGCCCGTATCTCTCTCACATGCTCCGGCCCGGTCCTGCAACACCCGCCGATGCACGAGGCTCCGAGATTGAACCACTCTGTCGCCTTTTCGCCGAAATCGACCGGCTCCGCCACTCCGGTCCACTCCTTCCGCTCAGCGTCCCAGCCTTCACCCGAATTGGGGTAGACCATTACCGGCTTGTCGCTCACCTGACGCACTTGGTTGACGAGACCCGGAACCAAGCTAGGCGGCGTGCAATTGACCCCAAAGGCCACAATCCTGTCATGGTCGTTCAGTTCGGCTATGGTTTCCTGCAGCGAGTTTCCGTCGGCGATGTGAGCCTCATCGCGGCAGTTGAAGCTGATCCACATCTGTGTGTCTGGGGTTTCCCCGAGGAGACGCACGAGAGCCCGGGCCTCGGTTCTGGACGGGATGGTCTCGCAGGCTACTATGTCGGCCCCTGTGCCGGTCAGGGTAAGCCACCGCCGGCGATGGAACTCATACAACTGCTGCTCGTCGATGTCGTAGTCCCCCGAGTACTCCGATCCGTCGGCTAGATACGCTCCATAGGGCCCGATGCTGGCTCCCACGATCGGCTTGATCCTGCCAACTCGGTTCGCTGGATGGCTCCAGAACGCGTTGCGTGTCTCCAAGGCGAGCCATACCGACAGTTTGAGCAGCTCGGATGCATCGGCTTCGCTCAACCCTCTGCGAACGAGTTCGGGGAACGTGGCCTGATAGGTTGCGCTGACGATGCAATCTGCACCGGCACGTAAGAAATCGAGGTAGGTGAGACGAATCAGTTCCGTATCTTCGAGCAGGACCTTGGCCGACCAGAGTCTGTCGTTGAGGTCGGCACCGCGGGCCTCCAACTCGGTGGCCAGCCCTCCGTCTAACACGAAGAAGCCTTGCTGCTGGATGAAGTGACTGATAGGGTCGGTCATGACTCGGTACTCGGATCATCCTCCCGGTTTGTGCGGCACCTCGATCGGTTTGCCGGGATCCGGCCGAATGCCGTTCTCGTCACATGCCCGATACAGAGCGGGCAACGAGGTATTGACGATTTCATTGATCTGTTCAATCAGCCCGGGCGCCTTGTCCCATGCGCGGTCGATCTGCCACAACTGATCGGCAGTCGGTCTCATCGTGGAACCATCAATGGCACCGGACACCCTGGCATCTCGACTCGCCTGACTAAGCTCCTGCCTGAGTTCCTCCACCGTCTCGCTCAACAACTTGGCTTGCTCCGTAAGCGACTCGGGTGCACCCTCGTGCTCTTTGATTAGAGCTTGGATGTCTGACACCTGGCCGTTCAGCCTGTTCACGGTCCTGCTGGCCTGGTTTATCGACTTGCTCAGCGTGTATACACTCATGAGAGCATCCTGCCGGGCTCGCCGATCTGCGTCGGAGATCTCAATGCGAGGATCGCCATGCACCTCGAACTGCTCGGAATAGGTCTGTCCGTTTACCTGAAGCTGGACCGCATACGTACCTGGCAGAACGCGTGGACCTCTTGGTGCACCACCAAAGCGGCTTTGGCTTCCCTGCGCCTGGTAGGGAGGTTCCAGCCGCAGGTCCCAGGTGATCTCGTGAATGCCGGGATCGCCTGATCCCTCCAGTGCGCGGACGGTCTCACCATCAGAGTCGACGATAACGAGCTTTGCCTTGATATCGTCGTTGCTTCGGGATGGACCCTGTCTATTTGGCTCTTGCGCATTGGGCCCGGATCCGCTTGAACTCGTCTCCTCTGCTACCGGAGCTTCCTGTTCTGTCAGCTTGTCCTTCAAGTAGTACCGGATAGTGGCCCCGACCGGAGGATTGGGCGCAGCGTAGTCCGCATGCCAGAACGGCCAACCTCCGGCTAGCGAGAACATCGTGGCTGCCTGGACGGGGAACACGTGTGCGCTGGAAGCCAACAACTCCTGAGTCAGTTGCTCCAACGGTGTGATGTCGTCCATGATCCAGATGCTGCGACCGTGGGTGCCGACCACGAGATCGTTGTCGCGTGGGTGTATTACGATGTCATCGACAGGCACAGTTGGCAGATTGTTCTTCAACCGCACCCAGCCGTCACCACGATCGATGGAGAGATAGACGCCTACTTCATTGCCGAGCACTAGCAGGTCCTCGTTGTTCGGGTGCTCCGCTATGACATTCACCGACCAGCCGTGCGGCAACCCATCGGCGATATCCTGCCACCGCTGGCCGTAATCCTCACTCACGTACGCGTACGGTGAGTAGTCGTTGTTGAGGTGTCCGTCGAAGGTCACATACACGCGTCCCTCGACGAAACGCGAGGGGACAATCCGACTCACATAGGTGCGTTCCGGCAAGTTCCGAATCCTCGAAGTCAGATCGGTCCATGTGCTGCCGCCGTCCTGCGTCACTTGCACGTTGCCATCGTCGGTCCCGACGTAAACGAGATCGGCGTTCAACGGCGATTCACCGATCGCGGTGATGTTGCCATAGGTCGAAATTCCGTCGTTAGCAGACACCATCGGCTCGGAGCCCAACACTCCCATGATCTCCAGTTCCTTACGATCGATCTGCTTGGTGAGGTCGGGACTGA
Organism: Gemmatimonadales bacterium; assembly: GCA_030597435.1. Classification (GTDB taxonomy): domain Bacteria; phylum Gemmatimonadota; class Gemmatimonadetes; order Gemmatimonadales; family GWC2-71-9. The sequence continues at coordinate 3,789 of JAUVRV010000026.1, forward strand.
TCTCCTGCCAGGTGACGCCGCGGTCGGTCGACTTGAACAACACGTTGCCGCCGAACAGGATCGTGGCTGGATCGTGAGCGGAAATTGCAATCGCCGCGTTCCAATTGAACCGGAACGAGCGGTCATCTTCTTCCTCCTCCTGACCCGCGAGTGGACGAGCTACCGGTCTGATCCGTGTGCCCTCACCGGTGATGAGGTCGACACGGCCGAGGTTACCACCTTGCGACTCCGTGTAGATGATGGTGTGGTCGGTGGGGTCAATCAGATTGAAGAAGCCGTCACCGCCCCACACGTCGATCCAGTCGGAGTTCTTGATACCGTACGTGTTGAGCGTTCGGTTGGGACCGCACCAAGAGCTGTTATCCTGCAGGCCACCGCACACGTAGTACGGATCTCTCATGTCGACGCCGACCTGATAGAACTGGCCGATCGCCAGGTTGTCGTACATCCGCCAATGACCGGAACGATCGAACGATGCCGCCACGCCACCGTCATTGCCGGTGATCAGATGGTCGGAGTCGTTGGGATCGATCCAGAAGGCGTGATGATCGACGTGGATCTGCTCGGCTCCGTCGCTACGGAACGTCTTGCCACCGTCATCCGACACCATTAGCTGCGTTCCCAACACATAAACTCGCTCAGGATCGTTGGGATCGATCCGGATCTGGCTGTAGTACATGGGTCGAGGATTCGTATCGCTGATCTTCTCCCACGTTTCACCCCGGTCAGTCGAGCGATACACCCCGCTCTTCCGTTCGCGGGCAGGCCCTTGCGAACCGAAGCCACGTGACGGGTCTCGAGTGTCGGCTTCGATCACGGCCAGTACGAGGTTTCCGTCACCTCGATAGATATCTAGGCCGATCCGACCCATGTCCCCTGCGGGAAGGCCCTTGGTCAGCTCCTGCCACGTGTGGCCACCATCGGTCGTGCGGTAGATGCCGCTACCGGGACCGCCGCCGTTGAAACCCCACCCGGTCCGCTGCCGCTGGTACATGGCGGCAAACAGCGTATTGGGATCGCTGGGATCCATTGCCAGATCGATGGCGCCTGTGTGCTCATCAACAAATAGGACCAGTTCCCACGTGACCCCGCCATCGCGTGTGCGATACACACCGCGCTCGGGATTAGGGCCCCACAGGTGACCGACGGCTGCCACGTAAGCCACCTGTGGATTGGTGTGATGCACTACGATGCGGCCAATGTGATGCGTGTTCTCCAAACCCACGTGCTGCCACGTGCGTCCGGCATCGGTGGACTTGTAGACGCCATTGCCCCACGGTGAACTCTGACGGTTCTGCGGCTCACCTGTTCCCACCCAAACCACGTTGGGATTGGATGGCGCCAGGGTCACATCACCGATGGATGCGGTCGGCTGGTCGTCGAATATCGGCTCCCATGTAGTGCCGTGATTGGTGGTCTTCCACAGACCGCCTGAAGCAGTCCCCACGTAGAAGATCTGGGGCTTGGACTCCACGACGGCCAGATCGGCTATGCGTCCTCCCATGACCGCCGGACCTATCTCACGGTACTTCAGGTTGGCGACGGCCGAGCTGATGTCGGTCTGGGAGTTGGCGGATTGGAGCGGTAGGCCTGACAAAAGGAGCACTACGGCCGCTAGCACCACCGAAGGCGTTGTGCACTGTGTTGGCGATCTCATAATCACAATCCTCTATGCGTGAGATGGCTATGTGCGATCATCTCATTGGTTTCCGCGGTACCTCGAGCGGGTCTCCCGGCAACGGCCGGATGCCGTGTTCGTTGAGCTGAGCGTTGAGCGCAGGCATCTGTGTCGTTATCACGGCGTTCAGTCGGTCGATCAGACCGGGCACCTTGTCCCATGCCAGGTCGATCTGGAGCATTACATCGGGTGAAGGGCGTGTGGTTGAACCTTCCAGCATGAACGAGGCACGTGCGCCTCTGTTTGCCTGTCCCAACTCACGACCTATTTCACCCAACTCGGTACTAAGCGCCGTGGCGGCCTCACCGATTGATTCCGGTGCGTCTTCGTTGTCCTTGAGCAGTTGCTGCACCTCCGCCACCCGCTCATTGAGCTGACGCACTCTCTGCCCTGCCTCGTACAGTGGCTTGGCAAGCGCGTACATGCTCAAGAGTGCATCCTGACGAGCCTCCAAGTCAGCTCGCGAGATTTCTATTCGCGGATCCAACCTCACCATGAAATCGGTACTCATGGTCTGGCCCGCTGCCTCCAGCCTGACCGTGTAAGTACCCGGCAGCACTTTGGGTCCTCTAGGCGCACCGAAACGGCCACCTTGTTGTGACTGCTCGGGCACGTATGGTCGCGGCAGGCGGAAATCCCAGATCACTTCGTGGCCGCCGGCGGTTGCGGGACCATCGAGTTCGCGCACGACGTCGCCGCCGGAATCGAGAACCGTGAGTTTGACCCGAGCCTCTTCATCGTTCGATCCATTCGACCCAGCAACGGCGCCGACCTCGCTCACATCCTGACCCAGGTAGTAACGAATACGTGCACCCTGTGGGGGGTTCGGTAACGCCAACGTACCCGGCGTCCAACCCTGCGGCATGTACGGATTGTAGGAAGTTGCCTGCCGGACTGAGAACAAATGGGCCGCCGAAGCGAGCACCGTGTTGGACATCTCCTCCAGCGGTGTGATGTCGTCCATGATCCAAATGCCGCGACCGTGCGTTCCGATCACGAGATCGTTGTCTCTCGGATGCACGACTATGTCGTCGACGGGCACGGTCGGCAGTTTGTTCTTCAAACGGGTCCAGTTGTCACCCTGGTCGATCGAGAAGTACACTCCGATCTCATTGCCGAGGAACAGGAGATTGGCATTGTTTGGATGCTCCGTAATCACATTGATCGACCACAACTCAGGCAGGCCTTGGACGATCGACGTCCAGCTGGCACCAAAGTCCTCGCTCACGTACGCGTATGGATCGAAATCGTTACTGCGGTGACCGTCGAAGACCGCATATACCCTGCCCTCAACGAACCGCGAGGCCACGACCTTGCTCACGTACGTCCGTTCCGGCAGGTTGCGGAAGTTACCGGTCAGGTCGGTCCACGTGGCACCGCCATCCCGCGTCACCTGGACGTTCCCGTCGTCGGTGCCGATGTAGATCAGGTTTGGATTCAACGCCGACTCACTGATGGTGGTGAAGTTCCCGTATGAGGAGATACCATCGTTGCGGGACAGCGTCGGGCGGGAGAGCTTTTGGCCCATTATTTCGAGCGTGTCGCGATCGATCTGTTTGGTGAGATCGGGACTGATCTGCTCCCACGTGTACCCGCGGTCCTTCGACTTGAACAGGACGTTGGAGGCTACGTAGATGGTCGCGGGATCGTGGGAGGAAAGTACGATCGGTGTGTTCCAGTTCCAGCGGAAACTCGGCAGCTCGCCTTCTTCATCGAGTTGCCCCACCGGTCGCACGTACGTGCGTTCCATGCTCTTGAGATCCACGCGCGCAATGAAGCCACCTTGTGACTCGGCAAACATGAGTTGCGGGTTGGTGGGATCCATAACGGTGTAGAAACCGTCACCGCTGCCGACGTTATACCAATCTCGATTGCGAATGCCCTGGTTGGATAACGTGTTACTCGGCCCGCACCACGACCCGTTGTCTTGCAGTCCGCCGCACACATAGTATGGATCCCGCATGTCCACGCCGATCTCGTAGAACTGTGCGAGCACCATGTTGTATATCTGGATCCAATGGTCGGACCTGTCGAATGAGATATCGACGCCGCCGTCACCAGCCAGGATCAGGTGGTTGGAGTTCACAGGGTTGATCCACAGGGCGTGGTGATCGGAGTGCACCCCGCGGGCTGCATCAGATGTGAATGTCTTGCCACCGTCACTCGAGCGATAAAGGTTGGCGCCGCCCGCATAGATTCGCTCAGGATCGTTGGGATCGATCCGGATCTGACTGTAGTACATCGGGCGGTTGTTGGTTTCGCTCCTGAACTCCCAGGTCTCGCCCCGGTCCATCGAGCGATAAACACCCCTGCCCTGCCTGGCCTCGACCATGACAAACACGAGATTTCCGTCACGACGATATATGTCGATACCGATTCGTCCCTTATCCTTCTCCGGCAGTCCGTTGGTGAGTTCCTGCCAGTTCGAGCCGCCATCGGTAGTGCGGTACAAACCGCTACCCGGGCCACCTCCGCTGAAGCCGTACCCGGTACGACGCCGCTGATACATGGCCGCAAACAGGGTCTCCGGATCACCCGGGTCCATCGCCAGATCGATTGCACCGGTGTTTTCGTCCACGAACAGCACCAGATCCCAAGTTGCCCCCCCATCGGTAGTGCGATATACACCACGTTCGGGGTTCGCCCCCCAGAGACGGCCAACAGCGGCCACGTAAACGATGTCTGGATTGTGCGGATGAATCTGGATGCGAGCGATGTGGTGTGTGGCTGCGAGACCCATATGGGTCCAAGTGCGACCGGCATCGCTCGACTTGTATACACCGTTGCCCCAGGGAGAACTCTGGCGGTTCTGGGGTTCCCCTGTGCCGACCCACACGATATTGGGATTCGATGGCGCTAACGTAACATCGCCGATGGACGAAGTGGGCTGATCATCGAACAGGGTCTCCCATGTCGTGCCGTTGTTGGTGGTCTTCCACACGCCGCCGGTGGCCAGACCGACGTAGAAAATGGCGGGGTTGGATTCCACCACAGCCAGGTCGCTGACGCGACCGCCCATGATGGCCGGACCGATATTGCGCCACTCGAGGCCTGCCACAGCCTGCTCGACACTGGTTTGGGCCACTACAGGTGCATTCAGCACCGGAATGGCGATTACCGCCGCAGCACCTAAGACGGGCCACGGCATACACTTCCGATCACGTGATCGCATCGGATTCCTCCGTAGGGAACGCAAAGAGTCTTGGGATATCATGAGGAATAGACTAGCGAATTCTACGTCGTGGACGGGCTGGAGCAAGGCCAGGTCAGCGATTTGTGATCAGGGGAAAGACGACCGCACCGCCATCGGCGAGCGGTTTGGGTCTTGCACCCGACCGCAGTACAGGTTCTACCGCTTGGGAGAACTCGTCTGGTGGCTTTCGGTTTGCGGCGTACGCTCGATACGCCACAGATACCATGACACCCAACTGAAGAAAAGCACTGCAACTACTGTGAACTCGGTTGCTTTGCGCACAGCGCCGTAAAGCGCCGTCCGCGTGTCGGGCACCACATCCTTGAGGCCAAACGGGAAGTCCATTAGATAGTTGGCGTACGTGGTCGACAATACCGCCGCCAACAACAGTACGCCGAGCGAAATCACTCTCGCTGCACGATCCCTACCCGAACCGGCCACCGTTAGTCCTAACATGGCAATGGCGAGAACACGTACGCTGAGCTGCCATTCTAGCAATCCACTGCCGTAAGGATAGAAGAGGTCAACGAGGCCGGACCAGCCGAAAACCGCAAAGAGCACGCCCAGGAGCAGCAGGGGCCACTGCCTTGTGGGACGGGTCTCGACAACCGGGTTTGGCGGAGTCGGCTTTTGCTCCCACGGTGCCCGCCTTCCCACCTTTACTTCGACCCGGGCCCGTCCACCGCTGTGAACCTTGGTCCGCGATCTGCGCTCTGACAAGACTTCGCTTGTGTCGCGCAGCTCATACCCGTGAGCGGAACCGACTAGCCGGTTCACAACGACATCGATACTAGGTTCGCTAACGGCTTCGGATTCACTCACGAGTTCATCCGCGCCCACGGATTCATTCGCGGAAGTGCCGGCAATTTCACTCTCTCGAACTGCGCGCTTAAACGCCGGTCCGTCATCACGAGTCTTATCGTCGTTGTGCGCCACGTCCGGAAGCTCGACATCCCGTTTCTCGACCACGCAGGGAGCGTCGGCCTCTCCTTCCGCAACGGAGACTACTTCCGCGGATTCAGTAGAGGGCATTCGAATGAGACACTGGTACCCACCGATGATACCGTCACCAGTGTGCCGCAGGGTGGCAGTCAAGAGACCTGAGATCGCAGATCCATCGCTGCCCTGAAACTCCACGGCGAGGTCGCGCACGAAACCGTGTTCTTCCACGGCTTCCTGAAACCGGCGGATATCCCGCGAGTCGATGTAGAGATTGCGGGCACGGAGACCGATGAACTCGTCCCGCGGATACCCGAATAAATCGATCGCCGTTTGATTGACGTCGGCGATGCGGCCGTCCCGGGTGGTGAGATAGATCGCGTCCTGGGTGAGATCGAACAGAGTCTGATACCGCTCTTCGGACTCGCGCAGCGCTTGCTCCGCATCTCGACGCGGTCGACTCTCGCGCGCCACTACCAGAGTGTATGAGCGATTGACGAAGCGGCGCTGCGAGACCGCAACCTCGACAGGAAAGCTGCTGCCGTCCCGCCGTCGGTGCACTCCGCCACCGAACATCCAGGGGCGGTCCACAACCCGCGTGTCGGTGACGTGCTCCCCTTCGGTTTCGGTGTATTCCAGGGGGAACTCGACGTCGATGTCCGCGACTGTCAGCGATAGGAGGCGGCTACGTGGCAAACCCAACCACCGCAGGCCAGTCTCGTTGACGTCTACGAACCTGCCGGTCTCTGGCTCGATGAGGAAAATGGCTTCGCCAGCTTGATCGATGATCGTCCTGAACCGCGCCAGTGACGCGAGGGTCCCTTTGACCTTGGTCAATTCAGCGGATAGGCGCTCGACCCGCTGCTCCAATTCATGCTGTTGCACACGCTGCACCGCCTCGGACAGATCCTCGCGCGGCGTGGCGGCTCGCGGAGAAACCTCCTCGACTGAACCGACCGGACTCACACGGCTACGGCGCGGAGCATTCCATCCTCCCCTGCCCTTACCACCGCTCCAATTCTCTCTCATGAGCCGCCTGGATTCCCGATCAGATCGTTATCGCCCCGTTCTGCGTTTCCGGCTGATTTGTACGAGAGAACATGCCAAAATACGCCATTTTGGCCTCGGTGATGCAACGTTTCCACATGTTGTTGTGGATAAGCAAGAGCCATGCCCTAGACCGGCTTGGCTAACCCGTTGACATCAAGGGACTTCGCGCACCACGTGTGGCACCGGCGCATCTTCGCGCTCCGCGATTCCAGTCCAAACAGCTTCAGCGAGATGCCGCCCGGCGTCGTAAAGTTCATACTTGCAAACACTTATGTCGATCGAATCGACATTGGGCGCAGCTGGACACGCACAGTCTAGGACTACCCAGTTCGGCGCTCGGCATCCCTAGCGCTGGGCTGGGTGCCCGCGCCAGAGGCACTGACGCAGACCACAGGCCTACGGCCGTGGACGAGCTTCGCGAACACGATAATGTGGAGAATCCCAGCGGCTTGTAACGAGCGGGTAACACGCTGGTCTTATTGGACTTCCGCTCCTGGACTACTTCCCAACCAGCTCCGCGTTGGACGCAGTGTCCTTCATGTACGACAGCACTGTATTCATCTGATCGATCGGTGACATACTGGCCAACTGGCGCCGGATGCCGTTGGACATAGCAAGGGCCTCTTCGGACAACAGCAGCTCTTCACGCCTGGTGGCACTGGCATTCAGATCTATCGCGGGGTAAATCCGCCGATCAGCCAGGTCTCGGTTCAGCACGAGTTCGCTATTGCCCGTACCCTTGAATTCCTCGAAGATGACCTGATCCATGCGCGAACCCGTGTCGACCAGTGTCGTACCGACGATCGTGAGCGAGCCACCGCCCTGCGCCGGATCGATCTTGCGAGCACTTCCCAGAAACCGCTTGGGCTTTTCTAGCGCGTTGGCATCGAGGCCACCGGTGAGGGTACGACCGCTGCTGAGTTCCACGGTATTGTGTGCACGGGCCAACCGCGTAATCGAGTCCAGGATCAGCACGACATCGTCTCCCTGCTCCACCAGTCTTCTGGCCCGCTGCAACGTCATCTCAGCTACAGCGACGTGTCGCCCTGCCGGCTGATCGAAGCTCGATGCTACCACCTCTCCGAATCCACAGGACTCCATCTCCGTAACTTCTTCCGGCCGCTCGTCGATCAAGAGAATCAGCAGGGTACACTGCGGATTGTTTGCCACGACTCCCTCGGCGATCGCCTGAAGCACCATCGTCTTTCCCGCCTTGGCGGGGGCAACGATGAGGGATCGTTGTCCCTTTCCGAAGGGGCAAAACAGGTCGATTATCCGGTTGGTGTAGTCCGGGACCCCCCTACGCGTCAATCCGCAATCCAGGACCAGCTGATCGTCGGGGTGCACTGCCCGTAATTTTGTGAACTGCTCTCGATCGGCGATCGCTTCTGGCTTCAGGCCATTGACTGCATCGATGCGCACGACTCTGGGGCTCTTGCCGCGCTTTCCGGGTTTTCCGACTTCGCCCGCGATCGTATCACCTGTTCGCAATCCACACCGATCGATGAGTCGCCGCCCCACATACACGTCGTTTCGGCCGGCCAGATATGCATCTTGCTTTCGCCGGACGAACCCGGCTCCGTTTCCCAGTACCTCTAGCACTCCGAGCTGTTCTGACTCGGACATTACACCAACACCATTTCTAATGTCATCGGTCCAAAAACGCACCTTTCACAATCGCTATGTTCAGGGCTCAGCATGTCGACTCGATGACGACTGCCTGATAGTGTGGCAGTCCCCTGCAGTCATCGGCTGGGAACCCTGAGGCGAGTACTTTCGTATTACCAGACGTTGGGGCAGGTCACCTCATTGGACGGCCACACTCGCTCACTGCAGCAGTAGGTGGCTCGCTATGCAACCGGAAGTAACGCAAAGATAAACCCTTGATCGGGTAGACGCGAGACCAGACCGGGAGACACCATGCGGACCAGGCAAGAGACACGACTCCACACCATTCTCACGCTATTCGCGGCCTTGGCGTTCGCTGCCTGCCATCCTCTGATCGCGCAGACCCTGCCGGTATGGGGTGAATTGGAGCCCGGACCCCATCACGTGGGTTATCGGGTCCTGTACGAACTGGACCGTTCGCGTGCCTGGAGAGTCGCGCCCGACTCGATTCCTTCCCAAGAGACGGCTAGACCCATCCGCATCAGCGTCTGGTATCCGGCTGAAGTGTCCTCGAACCCTACCACTATGACGCTTGCCGAATTCGTGCGGGACTCCGCTCCCAACGAGTACTTCGCTCAGCTCAACCATCTACTGGAAAGGCGGTTTGTCGAGATTTTCTCGGGCGTATCACAAGAACTGTACGACACTCTCCTGACACTACCGTTGGCCGCCGTGAAGAACGCGGCACCCAGCACCGGTAGTTACCCGCTTGTCATGTACTCGCCTGGTGGACAGGCCTCGTTTCCGGACAATGGTGTTTTATCGGCTTACTTGGCCAGCTACGGTTACGTGGTGGCCTCGGTACCTCAGCTGGAAAGCACATTAGAGGGGTTTTTCCAGGGTTATTTGCGTCAGACGGCCGTTCAAACACGCGACATCGAGTTTGCTGCTGGGATAATGCACGATTTTCCCGGGGTCGACCGACGCAGACTGGCGGTTATCGGATACAGCCTGGGCGGGTCAGTCGCTCTACGAGTCGCGCTACACAATCCCAATGTTGGTGCAATCGTGGGTCTCGACCCATCATTCGCCTATGCAAGGAGCATCCAAGCGTTAGGCGACTCACAATCATTTGACGTCTTCAACCTTCGCATCCCGATCCTCTCTCTCCAGGCCGGCAACGAGGAATCACGAAGATACGACTCTCCGGTCATCTACGACACGCTGCGGTTCAGCGATCGCTACATCGGTTACGTCGCAGAGACAGTCCATGGGGACTTTTCGGAAATCAAGCCGATGCTCATTCCGGCTCTCGCCCACGGTGAGGAATTGGAACCGGCCCTGGTTCAGGGGCGCCGTGGATACACGGCGTCATGTCGGTACGTCGTACGGTTTCTAGATGGCGTGTTGAAGAACGACCCAGCGGGCCTTGCATTTGTCGCGAGCTCCTCCGGTGAGAACGGAATGGATGCCGGTTTGATTCAGATGGAGTCGCGGCCCGCGGCCGACGTTCCCACCGAAGTCGAGTTGGTCGCGTTGATTCGGCAGCACGACTACGAGATTGCCTCGGAACGCCTCCGACTGGCCCAGCAAACCTATCCAGACCTCGATGTTGTCAGGGAAAACATTATGAGCGGGTTTGCGCATCGGTTACGTGCAAATGGGGAACTCGACGCTGCA